>MEWV01000014.1:12597-23349 GCA_001775445.1 Candidatus Adlerbacteria bacterium RIFCSPHIGHO2_02_FULL_54_18 | reverse complement strand
CCCGAACAGTTACTTGCAGTCGAACTGACACCGGACGCCGCGCCCATCCGGAGTCGGTCTGCAGCGGTCGCTGCGCACCAACTCCCGAGGAGGATGACAGGCCCGGGTATTCCCCCCCGATTTTGCGGAGGTTATAGTCCCGGCCTTTTGAACGCACGCTCAAGGAGCCCGCGGCGACATTGTCGAACGAATCTTCCTCCTCGACTCCCCGTGCGGAAGCCGTGGCGAGAACCGGCGACGAGGCAGCGCGCTTCTTGTCCGGGTTCTTGCAGATGTTGTTGACCATCTGCTTGAACTCGAGGTGGGGCGCCTCCCACTCTTTTTCGCTGCGGCTGTTGACCTCGGCGAGGTCTTGGTCGAAGCACCTGTCTTGGACGAACTGGGCCCGCTGGCGCGCACCCATTTCGTCCTGAGCCGCCGCGGGGGCGGTCCAAATGACCAGGGCAACCGCTCCTGCAAGCATTGCGGTGACGGTTGGAAAGAAACTGAACAGAAGCATGGAACTCTCCTTGTGATGTCCCGCTACGCGGGACGGGTTGATCAAGAACTGGTGGTTACTTCCTTCAGAAAAATCACTAATGATGTTTCCGAAGGTATGGCTGAGTACACATTTTTGTACTCACCTATATCTCCACAAACCCTTACAGCGCGTACACTCCCACAAACTCCGCGGTCACAATGTAGCGGTCGCTCTTGGCCCCAAAGGAGTCGCAGGTGACCATCACAAGGTACTTACCATTGCCCGAGTCAGGCAGTTTTACCACATCCTGAGGGGTGCTTGCAAGTGCCTTGCCGAGCCGCACTCCAACGACGCGATAATGATACTCCGCCTCGGCACTATAAACACTCACGTCGTCGCCCTCTTTAAGCTCTTTAATATGATTAAATGCCTTAAAGTTTTGGTTGTGGACGACGGGGAGATAGCTGCTGTGTCCCACAATCAACACTCCTCCCTCCTGGCCGAGGAGAGCCGAGGCAGGGTAACGCACAGTGCCCGAGAGCAGCGCTTGGTCGAGCGCCTCAACGCTCGTGCTCGACGGGTTGCTCACCGGCATATCAAGCCCAATGGTGGGCGCAATTATCCGCACCGGCAGCCCCGGCAACACTTGAGGAGAAGCAGAGAGACCAGCAACGACGGGAGGCCTCGCCTCCCGGGAGGCGGTCGCACCTGAGGCATGGGTTTTTTTGGGCTCCGGCAGAGCATCTACCACTGCGAGAAACGCACAAGAGAGTGCAAAAAGCACCATAAAAGTGAGTGAGAATGCTATCGGACGCTCCAACATAACAAAACTAGTATATACTAAATATAATTTTTGTCAATATGGCACACTTGACAAATATATTGTAGGATGCTATTCTCGAAGCCACACATATGGAATACAATTTCCGCGAAAATTTTATCCGCATCGCTGCACTGCTCGGCCTTCTGGCTGTGCTCCTGCTCGGCGCGTGGGGCATCATACAGCTCGCCTTTTTTATTCCTTCTCTGTTTAACACCGCAGGCAGCACTCTTAGCAGCGCGCTTACCAGCACCTCCGCGGAGGAGCTTTCAGTGCGCGTGCCCCCAGGTACGATGACGGCAGAGCATATCTTCCCCGTTTCGTGGGCGCATACGGGCGGCAAGGGAGCATATTCATACTCCGTTTCCTACTCTTGTATCGACGGGCTTTCACTTGTTGCTCCGCTCCCTAATGGGAGCTACCAGCCGGTCGCATGCAACACGCCTTTTAATTACATCCAAGCAACAAGCTCAATGCCCCTTGTCGCGCTCGTACAGAGTGCGCAGCCGCTCACTACCACTATTTCTATAAGCGCCACCGAGCTTTCAAGCGGCGCTATAAGCAAAACCGCGAACACGCAGCTCTCGGTAGCGTCAACACAAAAACCCGCCGCCACCATCGTCGCTCCTGCAGTTCAAAAGCTCGCCGCCGCAAAGTCCGCCCCTACCCTCTACGGACAAGCCGACCTTACTGTCCGGATTGTGTACGCGGTCCCCAACTACAACACCAACCGCACAACGGTGGAGTTTGTGGTTGAGAACATCGGCACCAACGTGGCACCCTACGGCTGGAGCGTTGAGACCTCAATTCCCTTTAACGGCAGCTATCCATACAACTCGGGGCCGCAGAAAAAACTCAATCCGGGCGACAATATACGCTACACGCTCTCCTACCAAAACTCGGATGACAAAAATTACGCGTATACAAACCCCGTTTACCCCGGCGCATGCCTCAGCTACATCACCTCCGGCTGCATCGGCAGTGGCACGGGCTACGGTTACACTAACTACTCCGGCTACTCCTATACCGGCAGTGTCCACGAGCGTAAAACGCTCGTGATAACGGTTGATCCTCAAAACCAAATCTACGAAAACAACAAGAGCAACAACACCGCTTCCGCTTCGTACTAAATATCCAAGTGTGCGAGCTTGGCATTGGACTGGATAAAGCTCTTGCGGCTTGAGACGTCCTCGCCCATCAAAATATCAAAGATCCGGTCGGCATCTTGAGCGTCTTCGATGGTCACTAACTTGAGCACACGGTTGTTCGGGTTCATTGTCGTCTCCCACAACTCGTCCGGGTTCATCTCGCCGAGACCTTTGTAGCGCTGGATGCTTACTTTTTGCGTTTTACTTTTTGTGTCCGCCGCTATTTCATCCTCTGCCGAATCGTCGGAGTGTGCTGTAGCTGCCTCCGGATCAAACGCTGTGTCCTCTTCTATCTGCGCATCTTTACCGATGAAAGCGTTTTTCTCCTCGTCGGAGTATGCATAGAGGACCTCTTTCCCTTTTTTGATTTTATACAGCGGCGGTTGGGCGATAAACAAATACCCGCCCTCAACAATGGGTTTAAAGTGTCGGAAGAAGAGTGTGAGAAGGAGTGTCCGGATATGCGCACCGTCTACATCGGCATCGGTGGCGAGGATTATTTTATGATAGCGAAGTTTTGAAATATCGAAGATGTCGCCTATGGCGGTGCCAAGCCCCAAAATAAGGTCCTTGACCGACTGGCTGGCGAGCATTTTGTCGAGTCGCGCGCGCTCGACATTGAGTATCTTCCCGCGCAGGGGTAGTATTGCCTGGATGCGCCTGTCGCGCCCCTGCTTTGCCGAGCCGCCGGCGGAGTCGCCTTCCACTATAAACAACTCCGACTCCGAGGGCTCCTTGCTCTGGCAGTCGGCAAGCTTGCCGGGCAGGCCAAACCCTTCCATTGCACCCTTGCGTAGAACCGAGTCCTTGGCCGCTTTTGCGGCCTTGCGCGCTTTAAGGGCGAGCGCTACCTTACCCATAATTGCGCGGGCATCCTCCGGATGTTCCTCCAAAAAGACGCCGAGATTCTCGCTTAAGACAGTGTCCACCGCACCACGCGCCTCCACGCTCCCTAGTTTACCTTTGGTCTGCCCCTCGAACTGTATTTCGCGGAGTTTCACCGACACCACCGCCGCCAAGCCCTCGAGCACGTCCTCACCGGTAAAGTTTTCCTCGTTTTCTTTGAGTGCCCCCGATTTGCGCGCATAGGCGTTGAGCGTGCGCGTGAGCGCCCCCTTAAAACCGGTGACGTGCGTGCCGCCCTCGGTAGTGTAAATGTTGTTTGCAAACGGCAGCACCCGCGCGGCAATATCGTCGACATACTGGAGCGCTATCTCCACCCCGACGCCCTCAACTTCTTTTTCTACATAAAAAATATTTTTATGTATGGGTTTTTGATTCCGATTGGTAAAAGAGATAAGCGAGCGCAGACCTCCCTCAAAGTAGAAGCTCTGCGAAGGGCAGTCGCGGAGTTGGTCCCGGATATACAGTACCTCGCCGGGCCTCGGCATCTTCGCTTCGCTACGACGGGCATCAATGATGCTGATGCGCATCCCCTTCACCAAATAGGCCTGCTCGCGCAGGTGCGCGACTATTTTGTCGAAGTCAAAGTTGATACCGCCCGTAAAAATCTGCGGATCCGGAGAAAAGGAGATAACCGTGCCGTGGAGTTTTGAGCCACTCAGCTTTTTGACCGCCGCCTTCTTTTTTCCGAGAGCGTACTCTTGAGAAAAGGCGCCGCCGTCGCGGTGCACCTCGGCAAAAAGCCACGTAGAGAGGGCGTTGACGACGGCGGCACCAACACCGTGCAGACCGCCGGAGACTTTGTAGCCCTCGCCGCCGAACTTACCTCCCGCGTGGAGAGTCGTCATCACCGTCTCGAGCGCGGATACTTTTGTTTGCTTATGAATATCGACGGGGATGCCGCGGCCGTTGTCGGCAACACGCACAATAGCGTGGGGGAGGAGCACCACTTCGACATCATCGGCAAATCCGCCCATCGCCTCGTCGCGACTGTTGTCAAAAATTTCCCACACCAGATGGTGGAGCCCGTCGGGGCCGGTGGTACCGATGTACATTCCTGGACGGCGGCGCACCGCCTCGAGCCCTTCGAGTACGGTAATATCCGCGGCCCCATACGACGATTTTCCTTCCTTTTTTACTTTTTCTTTAGCCACAAATACAAAGAAAGGCCACAATGCCTTACCCCTCTATTCTACCAAACAATCGTGTATTTTGGAAGGGTACAAGTGGACAAAATCCCTTGCAAAACAAGGATATCATGGTATCTTCCTGTAATACGCGCTATGGAATACACTATCCCGACCGACGAGGAAAAAAAGATTATAAGCGGCCTACAGGAGCACGCCGACACCGACGCGCTCCGGATAAGGCGCTACCTCGCCATGCCCGACCTTTCGCGCACTGCCGGCAGCCCGTTGCGCGCTCTGGTGGAGCGCGCCCGCTCTGTGCCCGCGCTTAAAAACTTCGATAATATCATCATCCCCGAGATAGTGCCGGCGGACGTCTCCTTCGATCTTTTTAATTTTGCCGCCGACCATCCGGCCCGCAGCAAGTCGGACACCTACTGGGCCGACGATAAAAATATTTTGCGCACGCACGACACGGTCATGTGGTACTACTACCTTACTTTGCCCGAAGTACAGCAAAAAATTAAAGAGGGAAAGCCGCTCGGAGTCGTATGCTACGGAAAGGTCTACCGCAAAGACGAAATAGACAACCGTCATATGAACGTCTTTCATCAGTTCGGAGGGCTCTACCTGGCACCCGACAACGCCGAGCAGTTTGTACTCGACGACCTTAAAGAGGTTTTGACTGAGGTGGTGCACAGTATCTTCGGCCCGGAGGTTAAACACCGCTTTAATCCCGATACTTTTCCTTACACTGACCCCTCTTTGGAGGTGGAGGTGGAGGTGGGCGGTAGATGGATAGAGATACTCGGTAGCGGAATGCCGAAGAAAACAGTTCTAAAAAACTTTGGAGTAGAGGGCTACAACGGATGGGCGTTTGGCTTCGGACTTGAGCGGCTCGCCATTATAAGCATGGAGCTTCCCGACATACGCCTACTGTGGTCGAACGATCCACGCGTCACCAGCCAGCTCACTCTCGGCCGAACATACAAAGAGGTGAGCAAGTTCCCTCCGGTGGTGCGCGACATTTCTTTTGTAGTGGAAAAGAGCTTTGCTCCGAACAATTACTTTGACCTTATCCGGGAAACGGTGGGTGAGGACGTAGTCGAGGAAGTAAAACTGCTTGATACATACTCCGACGCGGCGAAGTTTGGCGAAGAAAAGGTGAGTTACACTTACCGTATCGTATACCGCTCGCTGGAGCGTACTCTAACAAACGACGAAGTCGATGCTCTGCACAAAAAACTGGAGCAGGAAACCGCCACGCAGTACGGAGCCACCATTCGCTGAAACGTGGTCTAAAAGGACTCAAAATGCTACAGTGAGCACATATGGATATTGGGGCATTGGGCCTGTATATGTGCCTGTTTATCGCGCTCTACTTTGAGGTGTTTTTGCTCATCTCGTTTATCGAGCATGCCCCCTCAAAAAAAGAGGATGCACTCCCCCGCCACTACCCGAGCGTGTCGATACTGGTGCCCTGCTTCAACGAGGAAAAAACTCTCGCGCACACTGTTGAGTCGCTGTTGGCGCTCCAGTATCCACAGGACAAGCTCCAGATAGTGGTGATAGACGACGGATCAAGAGACGCCACCCAAGCAATAGGGCGCGATTATGCGCACCGCTATCCGGAGAGTATACTCTTTCTTCAAAAAAAGAACGGTGGCAAGTACACCGCTCTCAATCTTGGTATAGAACACTCACACGGAGAGATTGTCGGTTGTCTTGATGCGGACTCCTTCGCCGCGAAGGATGCACTTATAGAGGCAGTAAAGCGGTTTGAGAGCGACGAGAATATTATGGCCATCACCCCCGTAATGCAAGTGTACAAGCCACGCACGGCGCTCGAACGCATGCAGAGTGTCGAGTATACCTTCGGGATCTTTTACAAAAAAATGTTCGACAATCTCTCTGCAATAAATGTGCTCCCCGGACCCTTCTCTCTGTACAAGCGCGAGGTCTTTAAACAAATAGGCCCCTTTCGCCACGCGCACAATGCCGAAGATATGGAGATCGCTTTTCGCATGCACTCTCACGGTCTGCGTATAGTCAACGCGCATACCTCCTTTGTGTATACTACCGTGCCGAACACACTCCGCACGCTCTTGCGGCAACGCATACGGTGGTCGCAGGGCTTTTTGCGCAATGCGCGCGACTACAAGCACATGTTCTTTAATCCGCGGTTCGGAAACTTTGGAATGCTGATACTCCCTTTTGCTCTCACGGGATTTTTTGCCGGAACGTATACTGCCCTCTATGCCGCGTATCATCTGCTCTCTTTGGTGTCCTCCCGCGTCACCGACACGACAGCGACCGGTATCCCTCCGCATCTGCCGGACCCGGCGGCGCTCAACTGGTTTTATATCAACACCGATATGATGCTGTTTATTGTCCTGGTAGTGTTGTGCCTCACTGTGGTTTCTATCATACTGGGAAGCCGTATTGCCCAGACGCGCCTGCCCCTGAAGTCCTTTGTGGCTTATTTTGCGCTTTTTGGGTTTATTGCTCCGTTGTGGTTGCTGCGCTCTCTCTGGGGAGCGCTGCTTGCGCGCGAGAGCGCTTGGAGGTAAGGTGCACGCATTATGCAAGGTCAAAAATATCTTCTGGCGTTTGTTATAACGGCGGCAATATTTGCAACCGCTTTTTATATTGCCGGCAGATTGGACGCGCGCCGTATAGCCGACATCCGAGTGGCGCAAGAGCAGGTCTCTGTAGACATATTGTCACTCGAGACCCAGTTTGACCTTCTGGGGTCGCTCGACTGTTTGACCTTGTCGGACAATCCGGTACTCTCCGAGGAGCTTAACTCGCTCGCCAACCGACTTTCCATCGCCGAGCAGAACCTCGGCAACGACAACGCAGAGGTCGTCCTGCTCAAAAAAAAATATTCGCTTCTTGAAATTAAAGATTATCTTTTAATGAGGGAGATTTCTCAAAAATGTACGAAGTTTAAGCCGATTTACATACTCTATTTCTACTCGAACAACGGCGACTGCCCGGACTGCAGACGTATGGGCGACGTGCTGACCTACCTACGCCAAACATATCCCGGATTGCGCGTATATTCGTTCGACTACCGCCTTGACCTCTCGGCACTGAACACGCTTATTACTCTGCGAAAAATCGATAACGAAAAAGGTCTCCCCGCCTTCGCAGTCAACAACGGCCGGCCTATATACGGTTTTAAAAATCTGCAGGAAATGGAGACGCTTATTCCTGAACTAAAAACCCTCGCCACCTCTACTACTGAGACACTATAATTCTGGAGCCGGGGGTCGGGCTTGAACCGACGACCTGCTGTTTACAAAACAGCTGCTCTACCGACTGAGCTACCCCGGCTTACTCCTCGTAAATGGCATTTTTCTTTTTATCCGAACTCTTGAGCAAGGACTTTTTATGCTCGGCCACCTCGCGCAAAAATGCGGAGGCCTCGCCCTCACCGCGCGCTGCGGTTGTGTGTCGCAGAGCGCGTAAGGTACGTTCGAGCAGTCGCTCGGCGTGGAACACTGTCCACGCAACGCCTATGTGCATCCCCGTGCGCGCCGCCATAAAAAGCCGCACCGCGCCCGCGCGCAAAAACGCCGGTATCCGATGCTCCACAATGTGGAGCACTGTCCCCAACATCCGCCCCACTGCCGGGCGCGCTCCAAAAAGGACCGCTCGCCCGTTTACCGTCTCCCAGCGCTTGGCCACTATGAGCCCGGAGAGCCCGAGGATCGATATGAACAGCATCACACTGAAGAAGAGTGCCATAAATAGTAGTATACCTCCCTATGTGACCGAAAACGCCGCAAAGTCCGTGAGTTGTGTCCGCTCGCCGAACTTCTGTGTCGCGCCCGAAATGAGATCGGCAACCGTTTTTGACGGATCTTTGATAAATGACTGACTGAGAAGCTCTGCCGTATCCGCCGGACGCATCGCGCTGACATGCATCGCAATATCGCGCGCAAGAGCGACAAACTCCTCGTTTTTCGATACGAAATCGGTTTCGCACGAGAGATGCACCAATGCCCCTACGCTCCCTTGGTGGTGAATATAAGAGGCAACGGTGCCAGCGCCGAGAGTACGATCGGCCTTCTTTTCTGCGGCAACAGCGGCGTGGCCGGTCACTATCTGAAGCGCCTTTTGCATGTCCCCCGCCGCTTCGACAAGGGCCTTTTTACACTCCGAGACCCCGATGCCGGTCTTTTCGCGGAGCTCTTTTACCATTTCGCTCGTGATGTCCATAGTGATGATGCGACTAAACAGCGGCACTAACAGGAGCCGCAACGGGCGGGAGAGCACCTTCGTACGTTTTGGCGAGCTCTTCAAGCACGAGAGTGAGCGTCCCGCGCGAGGCGTCGTTTCCCGGTATCGGGTAGGCAATCTGCTTGCGATCGCAGTCAGAATTGAGAAGCGCTATCACCGGAATTTTTAGTTGCTGCGCCTCAGCGACAGCGGTCATCTCGCGCTTTGGGTCAGCAACAAAAAGAGCGTCGGGGAGTTTAGTCATACCACGCAGACCCCCGAACATAAGGTTAAGATCCCTTATTTCTCTGTCGATGAGAAGGCGTTCAAGCTTGGTAAATTGGGAGAGTTCACCCTTTTCGCGCATCGAGGAGAGCTCCTCAAGACGGCCGAGGCGCTTTTTAATTTCGCTCCAGTTGGTGAGCGACCCGCCTATCCAACGGCCGGCACAATAGGGCTGTCCGAGGCGCTCCGCACTGCGGACTATCTGTTCGCGGGCCTCGGCCTTGCCTCCGACAAAGAGTATCGTTTTGCGCTCCGCGGCAAGCGACTTAACAAAGTCACGCGCCTGCTCGAGCAGTCCGGCGGTCTGCTCAAGATCAAAGAGCTCTATTCCACCCTTGACCCCGAAGATGTAGGGGGAGGTCGATGGATGACGGCGCGACGGAGCATACCCGAAGTGGGCTCCGGCTGCAAAAAGCTTGTCGATTATAGGATTAGTGTCAGCCATACCAAAAAAGGCCGAAGCCCTTTTATAGTGAGGAGCGTATCATGGTAGCACGCTCGAAGCAAGCCCTACTCTGTCTAGTATCAAGGTCTTGTCTACCCCTTGTGCCAGGGTCGAATACTGGTCCTGTATTATCAGCGGGGTTAGCGTAAAGCGCGTCTCCTCCTCATAAAAATCGGCCCGAAGCGCAATACTATGGGTCGTCTCCCAGGAAAAGTTTTGATCAAACATAAAGTTCCCTAAAGAGTAAAATATGGCACGCCCACGGTAAACTTCGGCCTCCTGCACGACGTGTGGATGGGCACCGACTACTAAGTCGGCACCGGCATCTACAAAGGCATGCGCCTCCTCCCGCTGCTTTAGGGTAGAATGCAGAGAATACTCCTCCCCCCAGTGAGCAAACACCACGATTTTGAAGCAACGGGGGCGCAACTCGGCTAACCGGGTGGTAATGGGCGCCGTGTCCGGAGAAAATAGCGCATGGTAGCCGATAAAACAGAGCGCGCGCCCCTTCCGCTCTACTACAGCCGACACGTAGTCCGCATTATTGTGAGGATGACCAAACGACTGCACGCCCCACGCCTCAAGATAAGCGCCCGTCTGTGCGTATCCCGCTGCACCGAAGTCGAGCGCATGGTTGTTGGCGAGTGAAAGCACATCAAACCCCAGCGCCAAAAGTGCTTGTTGCGCCACTGCGGGGTCGAAAGTAAAGCGAAATATGGTATGGTCGCGCCGCGCTATTGACTGGTTGGTGGTGACAGCGCCTTCCAAGTTTCCCACCCGCACGTCCGCCTCGGCAAAAAGCTCGCGGATACTGGTAGAAAAGAGCGCCGATACCCCGCGCTCCTCGGCAGAAAGTGCCACGGTGCGGTCGAGCATTATGTCGCCGACAAAAAGCACGCGCAGGGGCTCCTCCCCTTGTACTATCTCGGCAAAGGGCGCCGAAACAGAAGAAGGTGTTGCATACGCGGCGGCAAACGCGAGCGCCGTGAGTGTGGTGGCGACAAAAAAGCGCCTCATAGTTCTTCTTGATGTACAAGTAATGCTTCGATAATCGGCTCGATACTGCCGGCAAAAATTTTCGGCAAATTGTGCCAGTCCTCTTTAAGGCGGTGGTCGGTCACGCGGTCCTGCAATATATTGTACGTGCGGATTTTTTCCGAACGGTCGGCAGTGCCTATCTGGTCTTTGCGCGTTGCGGCGTGCTTTTTGTTCTCCTCCTCTTCTTGCTGCTTTTCGAGCTTGGCAAGCAATACCGCCATGGCCTTTTCGCGGTTGGCGTTTTGGGAACGCTCGGCCTGGCTGCGCGCGTCAAGACCGGTGGGTATGTGTATCACGCG
>MEWV01000014.1:0-12585 GCA_001775445.1 Candidatus Adlerbacteria bacterium RIFCSPHIGHO2_02_FULL_54_18 | reverse complement strand
TACCTTGTTGACGTTTTGCCCGCCCGCCCCGCCGGCGCGCGAAAACTCCCACTCGATGTCGGCGGGATTTATCTCAAATTTATGCTTCTTTCGGATAGGAAGTATCGCAACCGATGCGGTCGAGGTGTGCACGCGGCCCTGCTTTTCTGTCGCGGGGATGCGCTGGATGCGATGCACACCGGTCTCAAAACGAAGCCGCTCATACACCCCTAAACCCCGGAGTTCAAAAACTGCTTCTTTGTAACCACCGAGGTCGGTCTTGCTCTCGGAGAGAGTGCGCACGCTCCAGCCCATCTGTGCGGCGTAGGCGCGGTACATAGTGGCGAGCTCCTCGGCAAAAAGTGCCGCCTCCTCTCCCCCCACACCGGCGCGGACCTCCACTACCGCCTCATTGGGGAACTCCTCGCTCCCTTCCTCGAGAGCTATAATTTTATCCATCTCGAGAATGAGCATCCTTTGCTGCTCCGCGTCGTCCTCCATCATCTCGACCGCCTTGGCGAGATAGGCGGTTTTGGGATTTTCTTTGTACTTGGAGAGATCCATCTACTTCGACTTTTTAGTCGCAGCAGCACGTCGTGCTTTAAACTTTTCTACGCGGCCGGCCGCGTCGAGTATCTTGTCGTTGCCGCTGTAGAACGGATGGCAGACGGAGCAGATTTCCACCTCCAGTTTTGCTTTGGTGGAGCCCACGGTAAACGTCCGCCCGCACGCGCAAACGACCTTCGCGTCGGAGACGTAGGCAGGGTGGATATCCGTTTTCATACGCACTAAGATAGCACGCAAAAAACTCTTCTGCAACCCCACCCGCCGGTACTAGAGAGTGTTAAGAAAATCGATGTCTTCCTGGTACTTTTCGGCAAATGCGAGTACACTGGCGGCATATCCAAGGCCGTTTTTTTGCCAATTGCCCCCGGCATAGTAGCGTGCCGCCGCCTCCCGCTCGGCGCTATAGGTTCCTTTGTCCGCGCCCAAGTCAGACAAAAAGAGCGCCGTGGCCATGATGGCATGCTTGGCCACCCATGGGTCGGGAGTTGTCACTCCTAGCACCGCGGCAAGCCGTTTTTCGTATAGTATCCACGTCGAGGCAATAAACTGCGAAGGCCCCATTGCTCCTCCATACCCGATCGACTGCGGACAAGAAACGGGCGTATTGTACGGATTGCGCCCGAGGCGGCCGGTAATATCGAGAAAGGGCTCCACGTCGCGGTCAGGTTTCATCACTTTGCTTATAGGCGTTCCGGTGTTTTTGCCCTTGCCTGCTCCCGTACCGGGGGTGGTGAGCAGACACTGCCCGACGTTGACCCCAAGGTTGGACTCCTGCCGCAGAATGGCGAGGATAAATGCAGCCCGCACACCGGTTGGTTTTGACGCCTCCTGCGCGTAAGCGAGCGCCGAGGCGAAGGGTATCCCTTCAGCATCACGCAGTTCAAAGAGGGCAGAGCGTATAGTGTCGGCGCGGCGCTGCCTGTCGGCAAGCACTTTCTGGTAGGACGACTCCTCCTGCTTGGTAATAGAAAGCAGCTTGGTCTTTTCCTGCTTGCTGGTGTCTATCTGCTTTTTTTTGACCTCAACTTCATATTTGGCATCACGCTGCTGGTTTTGCTGCACAGTGAGCGCCTGCTTCTCTTTTTCGGTCGCCTGCTTTACTCCCCGCAACTCGTCAAAGCGCGTTTGCAAGTCGCGATTGATAGCGTCTATCGCGTCGACGTTTGCAAACATTTCGGAGAGATTTTGCGACGAGAGTACAAGTGCGGTAACCGATATCTCTTCGGTCTGATATTTTTCCCGCATAAGTTTTGCCAGAGAGTCGAGCCCGCTCTGGAGCCGCTCCTCTAGTGTTGCGATGTTTTTTTGCTTTTCGTTTATCTCACCGGCGAGCCGGCCTATAGTGAGATTGCGCTGGCTTATCTCGGCCTGCGCCTTTTTAATCTGCGCGTCGAGCGCGGTAACGTCGCCTTGGAGGGTGTTCTTTTTGGCCCGCGTTTCGTCGAGCACCTTTTGCCACTCGGCTATCTCTTTTTGGAGCTGGTCGTACTCGGCTTGGAGCCGTGCCCTCTGTTCGGCCGAAAGCGCCTGCGCCTGCGCTATGGGCGTAGGAGTCAAAAAAACATGAAATCCCCCGGCTCCCAAGGCCAATCCGAATACAAGTACCCCTGTGTAGAGTCCGAATTTCATCGTTCCTATAATTGTACCAGACGAGAGAGCTCCGTCTGGCTTACGATAAAACGTACAGTTTGGCCAAGTAGCGCATCCCGCAATGCAGGAAGTGCCCGCTCTTGGTGACCCCCATACTCTACAGTCTGTCTGAAAACCAAAGTTTTCAGACTTTCCTTACTGGAACCCCGCGGCAGAGCCGCAGGGAATAGTCGAGTTCAAAAACCTGTTTCCAGTAAGTCAGACTTACTGGTCAATAGATCTAATTTATACAAGAGGGACTCTTTAGCGAACTTCTTAAATTCGATAGGGCTTTCAAAAAGTTCACCAAATATATCTGGATCACCGATCGGAGAGAGTTTCCCCGCCAAGAAATCGCCGGAACTACAAAAAGGATGTCGAAGTGTCCACTCATACGCCTGATCGAAAGAATGAATGGCTTTGGTTAACCCGCCAGGGTAAAGTTCAAAGGGGTTTTTTAACATAACGTATACCGCAAGCAGTCTAAGATATGAATCGCCGTGGAGGTCGACTGTACGCCCTTTATAAGCACCTTGAAATAAACTTCCTTTCTCCTTGTACTTTCTATTGAAATGCGTGGTCATACTGCCACAAAGTTTTTGCATAAATTTTGCGATTCCATTTTCTGTTGTTTCTTTCAAGACTAGATGAAAATGATTAGGCATGAGAGTCCACGCTAGTATCTTTACCAAAGGATCTTGCTCTGGCCACTTATCTGGCCTAAAAAACTTGTCAAAATTTTTAGTCGATTGTTCCCAAAACTCATCGTGATAGGTGTCGTTTGCATAATAAAGCAGCCGGACAAAACGTTGTTTATCGGCCGTATCACGAACTATAGGCAAACCGCGGGCGCCACGTTTTACAACATGTACGATTGATCCTACAGTATGTGGTTCAACTCTCACAGCATTATTCTACCACCAGTAAGTCTGACTTACTGGACAAAAAAACTCGGAGGAAATCCTCGGGTTTTTACTCTTTCTTTTCTTTGGCGGGAGCCGGCTCCTTGCCGCCCGCGTCGGCGCTTGCGACTTCGTCTTCATCCTTCTTGCCGCGCTCGACAGAGGTCTCAATCTGCGAGATATCCATGGGGGCTACCTCTGCAACCTCCTCTTTGGCGACCGATATCATCGCCACCACCTCATCTCTGTCTATATCAATCGTCGCCGACGGCGGGAGTGTAAGATCGGCAATTTTAATCTGGTCGTCGAGCGTCACCAATTTTGAAATGTCTATAGGAATGGAGTGCGGAAGTTCCGTCGGGTCCACCTCCATCTCCAGTTCGTGCATCACTTTAGTCAAAATACCTCCTAGCTCCTTTACGGCCGGAGATACGCCCTCAAACTCAAACGGCACGGAGACGGTAACCTTTTGCCCTTTTTCGATGGCATAAAAATCGGCATGGAGCAGCGCACCTGAAACCGGATGTAGGGAGACATCCTGAATGAGTGCCTGTTTTTTGCCGTCTAGGCCGGTCAGCGTGATGACTGTGGACTCACCCGCCTCCTTAAAGACCTTTTCAAACTGTTTATGGTCGATGGTGATAGGAGTTGCCTCCTCGGAGCGGCCGTAGACGACCGCGGGCAATATACCCTCCCCGCGGAGTGTTTTTGCCTTTTTACCCATATCCCGCTTAGTAACGGCTAATTCCATTGCCCGCACACTATACAAAAAAAGTTACTTATTTGCAAACAATGAGAGCTTCTCGGCAACATACTCCTTCATCCGCTTAACCGCAGGGGTGAGGAATTTATAAGGGGCGGTCTCGCCCGGGTTCGAGCGCAAAGAGTCGAAGAGTCCGTCGCGGTAGGCAAGCCGCAGTTCAGTATTAATATGTACAATCGCCACTCCGGCTGCGACGCAGGCCCTGATGTCCCCCGCTGTGTTGCCGGAAGCGCCGTGCAAAACGAGGGGAAGCCCTACTGCCTCCGCTATCTCTTTGACCCGCTCCGGGTGCAGCCGCGGCTCCGCCGCATTTTTGAGCATACCGTGCACATTGCCGACCGCGGGCGCAAAGCAGTCGATGCCGGTCGAGGAACAAAACTCTTTTGCGTCGGCAACAGTGGTCAAGTTTTTGAGCGTCACCCCCTCCGGTAGCGCATCGAGCTCTTTACTCGACGACCCTATATAGCCGAGTTCTCCCTCCACCAGAACATCGCGCTTTTGACTGCGGGCATAGGCGACCACCTGTTTTACCAGAAAAATATTTTCTTCCATTGGGAGCGCGGCTCCATCTACAACAATCGAGTCCACACCGTCGTCTATGGCGGCTCTGGCTTTCTCCAACCCGTAGGTGTGGTCGGCATTGAGATAGAGAGGAACCCCGCTTGCCTGATAGAGCGTCACCAACGCGCGTGCGTGACACAGGGGAAAGTACTCCCTCTCCCCTTCGGAGAGCCCAATGATTGTCGGAAGGTCCGTCTCTTTTGCCGCAAGAGCGATTGCACGCAGCTGGTTGGAGTCGGAAATATTAAAATGCCCGAGTGCCTTGCCCGCCGACCTATATTCCTCCACCACACTGCGCAGCGACTTCATAACTCCAGTATATAATGAAAAGATGGACTTCTTTGCAGTGGGCGACATAGTCGTCGACGCTTTTATCCGGCTCAAAGACGCGCGGGTGCACTGCACCTTAAGCGACGAAGAGTGCGAGATATGCATGCGCTGGGGCGACAAAATCCCTTACGAATTCCACCAAATAATCCCCGCAGTGGGCAACGCAAGCAATGCCGCTGTTGCTGCGGCTCGGCTCGGGCTCTCCTCGGCATTGCGCGGCTATGTCGGCAAGGATGCTTGGGGGGCGCAGTGTCTCGACGTACTACAAAAAGAAGGCGTCGATACCGAGTACATGGAGACGCAGGAAAACAAGCACACCAACTATCACTACGTGCTGTGGTACGAGCATCAGCGCACTATTTTGGTCAAGCATGAGGTCTTTGAGTATGCCGTCCCCCTGCTTGCAACCCCGCCTAAGTGGCTATACCTCTCCTCGCTGGGAGAAAACTCGCTCCCCTACCACCACGCGCTACTGCAATGGCTGCAAAAGTATCCCGACACCAAACTCGCCTTCCAGCCCGGCACTTATCAAATAAAATTCGGACACCATGATGCATGGGCGGACAGTCATAAAGAAGAATTTGCCACTATATACGCTCGCACCGAGATATTTTTTTGCAACAAGGAAGAGGCCGGACGGATCCTGGGGACAGAGTCCGGGCAGGACATAAAAGAGCTCCTCAAACAAATCCACGCGCTCGGACCAAAAACAGTAGTCATCACCGATGACACGCGCGGCTGCTATGCACTCGATGCTTCGGGGGCCCTGCTGCACTGCCCCCGCTACCCCGACCCGCGGGCACCCTTCGAGATAACCGGAGCAGGCGACGCACTTGCCTCAACCACCGTGGCTGCGCTCGCGCTCGGCAAGGACTTGGGCGAAGCGCTGCGCTGGGGCTCGGTCAACGCTTCGGCGGTATTGCAGGAGGTTGGTGCGCAAAAGGGCTTGCTTACTCGCGAGCAACTCGAAAAGAACCTGCAAAACCCGCCGGCGCCTTTTGTCGTCGAACCGCTGGCTTAAACTATCATCCCGATTTTTTGCGCCCTGCGGCCTTCTTGGCCGCCTCCTCTATGTGGGCCGCATCCATACCGTAATACGCTATGAGCTCTTTTGGCTCTCCCGATTGCCCGAAGCGATCTTTGATCCCCACAAACTCGATAGGAACCGGATACTCCTCGGAGAGACACTCGGCAACGGCGCCGCCAAGCCCTCCCGCCACCTGATGTTCCTCAACCACCACCACGGCGCCGGCAGCGCGCGCATGTTCGACAATGTGCTCTCGGTCGAGGGGTTTTATCGTGTGGATGTTTATCACCACCGCAGGGAGCGCATGCTCCATTTTTTTTGCGGCCTCGAGCGCTTCAGCAAGCAAAGGTCCGGTCGCAAAAATTGCCACCTCGGGAGAGTGCTCCGATTCCCATGCGACCCACGCCTTTCCTATTTCAAACGGAGTATCCGGCGTTGTTATGACCGGCGTCTTTTCGCGCGCAAAGCGCAAGTATACCGGCCCCGGATGCGCAGCTGCAGCCAAAGTCGCCTTATATGCCTCCTCACTATCGCACGGCGAGAGCACTACCATATTGGGTTGGACGCGCATAAGAGCTATATCTTCGAGGGCCTGGTGCGTTGCGCCGTCGGGGCCCACCGACACTCCGGCGTGCATGCCGGCGATTTTTACCGGTACATTATTAAGCGAGATGGTCGTGCGTATCTGCTCGTTGTTTCGCCCGGGGTTAAAAGCGGCGTAAGAACAAATAAAGGGGATTTTGCCGTAGTTGGCGAGCCCGGAGCCGATGGTAGCCAGATTTTGCTCAGCAACGCCGAGCTCTATATAGCGCCCAGGATACTTTTCTTTAAACGCCAGTACGCGCGTGCTCTCTGCGAGGTCCGCACAGCATACCACCACCCGCTTATCGCGCTCCCCGAGCTCGAGCAGCGCTCTGCCAAAGCCGTCGCGCGTCGCCTCCATTTTTATGTCGCTCATATCTTTTTATTTTTCCGTGGCTAGCAACTTGCACCAACGGTAATAATGCCGTTAGCGTTGTCTCCATAATGGTAGAAGTTGCTGCCGCAATAATATACGCCGTCCTGCAACTCGAGTGGGTTCGGAGAGTTTTCGAGCTGGAACACCATAAAATATCCCTTGCCATTGTCGCTAAAGTAGTAATACGCGCCGCCGCCGAGCGGATCCCACGTCAACGGCCTGCTCTCCAGAGGGTCGCGAGGCATACCTCCTTGTATATATTTAGAGAGGACATTAACGCCATTGTCGTATATCCAGTAGCCGTTCGCCGGATTATGCCAACTGTTGCAATAATTACCACCCGGCCATGAGTAGGGAATAAAGCTGCCGCACCCAGTCGATATAGGATAGTGGCCGGTTGCAGAGTTGTAGAGCTCGAGCGCTCCCATTATCACCTGTATGTCCTCTACGCGCCGCACATCGCGCGCCTTGCTGAGCGAGGATCGGGCGGACATGGTGACAACGCTCGCAAGGATGGCGATAATCCCGATAACCACCAAAAGCTCAATAAGAGTAAAACCTTTTTTCATATTATTGGTGTTCGCTTCGAATTTTACCCTTTAATGTGCGAAGTTCTGCAAGAAAACGCACCGCCTCCTCTTTGTTCGGCGGTTTGCCGTGCCAGTGGTAATCGAACTCAATTTCTTTTACTCCTTTGCCGGGGATAGTGTGCGCCAAAATGAGTGTCGGCTTTTCATATATTGCTTTTGCCTGCTCTATGACCGATATAAAAGCGGAAACATTGTGGCCGTCTACCTCCAGCACATGCCAGCCAAAGGCCTCATACTTTGCCCGCAGGTTCTCAAGCGGCATCACCTCCTCGGTCATCCCGTTAATCTGTATGTTGTTGCGGTCGATGACGGCAGTGAGGTTGGAGAGCTTGTTGGCGCCGCACCACATCGCCGCCTCCCACGTATTGCCTGCGTCTTGTTCGCCGTCGCTCATTAGGCAATAAACGCGAAATGCGCCCCTTGGTGGGTGGTCCATCCGTGCACCGTAGGCATAACCAGCCGCCTGTCCGAGTCCGCTCCCCAGCGGACCGGAGGTTGTCTCGACACCGGGGAGCTTTTCGCGCTCGGGATGGCCCTGGAGTCGCGAGCCAAATTTACGCAAAGTGAGGCACTCGGCAACGGGAAAGTAGCCCGCATGCGCCATCGCGGCGTAGCGCACCGGCGTTATGTGTCCGTTGGAGAGCATAAGCCGGTCGCGCTCCTCCCACGCCGGGTTATGCGGATCGTGTTTGAGGATATAAAAGTAGAACGCCGCAAAAATATCGGCCATACCCAAAGGCCCGGCGGTGTGGCCGCTGCCTGCCGCAACTAGCATTTCTACAATCGTCTCGCGAATTGCCGCGGCTTTTAGTTCAATATTTTTTATCGTCGCGTCAGTGAGCATTAGCTCTAGTATATACCTCCTCGTATGCGCGTTTCGGGTCATCTGCACCGAGTATCGCTGAGCCCACAATAAGGCGGTTCGCCCCCGCCTCGGCGAGCACCTGCTCGTGCCCCGCCGTATGGCCGTCTACTTGTATAAATAGTTGCGGATAGGCCGCGCGCAGTGCGCGGGTAAGCGAGACGGCGTGCTCGTCGAAGGGCTCCCCTTGCCTCCCCTCATTGACAATGCCCATCACCTGCACAAAGTCGTACAGACCGGCAAAGGGCTCAAGCGTGTCAAGCGTGTCGAAGACGGCGAGTCCGAGGCCTGTTGCCACCGCATACTCGCCGTCGCGCCTCGGCTGGAGCGCCTCAAGCGCCTCCCGAGCTCCGCTGTGGCCCGCGTGCACGACGATGCGCGAGCCGCCGAGCGCTACGCACTGCTCGACTATCCTTTCTGGATGATCTAAAAAAATATCAAACTCAAAGTCAAACTCCTCCCACATCGGTAGGGCCTCCTCGCTACCCAAAATATCCGCGACGATGTCTATTTGCACTAAAGCAGAAACTCCTTTGAGAACGGAGAGTCCTTCTCTCAACTCTACAATACTCCTTGGCAATACCGCAGGAATAATTTCTATCATTGGTCGAGTTTTGCTATGCGGCGCACGTGCCTCTCTTCGCCGCTAAAAGGTGTTGCAATAAAAAGCGCGGCCGCCTCTTTTGCCTGTGTCTCATCTACAAACCGCGCGCCGAGCGAGAGGATATTGGCATTGTTGTGCTCGCGCGAGATCTTGACCACCTCGAGCGCACCTCCATAATACTCCGCCGCGCGCGCGCCTTGGATTCGGTTGGCTGCCATCGCCTCACCCTCACCCGAGCCGCCTATCGCTATACCAAAGCTCCCCCCCTCTCCCACCACCCTCTGTGCCAGAGGCATCATATAGTCCGGATAATCGTCGCCGGAATTAAGCACCTCTGGTCCAAGGTCAACAACTTCGTTCCCCTGCGCGCGCAAAAACTCCGCCAAAACGCGCTTCAATTCAAACCCCGCATGATCAGACGCCATGTAAATCCTCACTTTCCTATTATATCGCACCCTTTCTGGGTCTTTTACTTTTTAAATATACTTCCCTGATGCTTTTACATGCCGCAGCAAGGTATGCGCGTACCCCATTTCGTTGTCGTACCACGCCATAACTTTGACCAGTTTTCCTCCGACAACGCGCGTGAGCGCCAAGTCGGCTATAGAGCCGTACGGCTCTCCCACAATATCCGAAGACACCAGCGGGTCGCGTGAGGTTGTAAAAATGCCCTGCCAGCGCTCACTTCGAGCCGCCGCTTCGAGCAGCTGATTAACCTCCTCAACAGTGGTCGGCCGCGCTGCAATAAAGGTGACATCCGCGAGCGATCCAGCAACCACCGGCACGCGTACCGCTATGCCGTCGAACTTATTTTTGAGTTCGGGTATCGCCTTTGCAACCGCTGTTGCGGCGCCCGTCGAGGATGGGATCATATTCTGCGCCCCCGCGCGCCCCTCGCGAAAGTCCTTCGTGTTGGGGCTGTCAACAATGCGCTGCGAGGCGGTATAGGCGTGCGTCGTATTGAGCAGCGCCAGCTCGACACCGAGTGCCTCGTGCAAAATCTGTATAACCGGCGAAGCGGCGTTGGTCGTACAGGAAGCGTTGGAACTTATAGTGCATGTGGCGAGCCGCTCCTCGTTGATCCCCACAAGCACCGTGGCTCCGAGAGGATGCTCGCCCGTGTCGTGCTCGCCGTGCGCCGGAGCGGAGATTACTACCCGGCGAGCGCCCGCGTCGAGATGCACCTTTGCCTTTTCAAAATCGGTAAAGAGTCCTGTCGACTCAACAACTATGTCCACCCCGAGGCCCTTCCAGGGGAGTTTTGCCGGGTCCTTCTCGCTCAAAAACTTTATATGCTTGGCCCCCACCACCAGCTCGCCCTGCTCGGCAGACACCTGTCCGGAAAACCGCCCGTACACGGTGTCGTACTGCAGAAGATAGGCGAGATTCTTTACATCGCCGAGGTCGTTTATAGCAACAATCTCTATTTCCGGATCATGCCAGGCGGAGCGCAAAAAACAGCGTCCTATCCTGCCAAACCCGTTTATAGCTACCCGTACCATTCTCTATATTCTAACCCATAATTTTTTTTTCATCCCCAAAGTCAGACATCGGATGTCTGACTTTGGGGTTATACTTAATCAATGGAATTTTTTCATGTGCTCAATCGCGGTGTAGATAAGCGGAATATTATTATGGATGATTTTGACCGCGCGCGTTTTGTACACGATCTGTTTATTTTTAATGACAAACGAGCTGCTATACATCCAAAATTGCCAGACCGAAAGGATGGAACAGGTAAGCGCGTTATTTTAGTACGCATCTATGCTTTTTGCCTGATGAAAAACCATTATCATCTTCTCCTATCAGAGACACAACCAGGCGGTATTTCTCTTTTTATGAAGAAGCTCAACATGGGATACGCAAAATATTTCAACGAAAAATACTCTCGCACGGGAGCCCTTTGGCAGGGCAAGTTCAAAAAGAAACTTGTTGAACGTAACGCGCATTTTATGTACTTGCCATATTATGTGCATTTAAACCCTCTCGACTACTATATGCCGGAATGGCGCAGAGGCGGAGTCAAAGACACAGCGAAAGCGCTTGCATATCTGCGTACATATCGTTGGAGCAGCCACCTAGATTATCTTGGAGAAAAAAATCTTCCTTCTATAACGGAGCGGGAGTTTTTGGCAAACATTATAGGCACTCGAAAACGCTACGAAAGTGAAATAGGTTCAATTATAACCTCACCCACTATTGCACCAGTGAGCGAATCTCTGGAGTAAAGTCAGACATCCGATGTCTGACTTTGGGTTATGGTTGGGTTGAGGTTGCGATTGGCTCCTCGGCGACCGGCTCCTGTGTGGCTGGCTCCTCCGCGACCGGAGGGGTTGAGGTCGCGGCTGGCTCTTCCTCCGGTGCGCCGTCGCCCACGATGATAGTGCGGGTGGCGGTGCCAATGTTCCCCGCCTGATCTACTGCCGTAAAGACAAGGTAGTGTGTTGCCGCGACACTTGTATCGAGCGAGAGTTGAGAGAGGTCAGTTGATGAGCCGTCGTCGAGCGCCACCGTGTAGCCGAGATTTTGGTCGATGTTATCGGCCACGCTCGCGCCCAAGTCGATATAACTCACCCCCACATCAACTGCGGCGGGGTTATTGCCGTTTAGGGTAATCACCGGCGCCTCAATGTCTTCCGCGCCAGTGGTTGTTGAGGTACTGCTCGAGCCGGCGCTTGACGCCGACGCGGTCGCCTGGCCGTTCAAAAGCTCTTGCAGTTGCGTTTTAGTGATGCAGAGGTCGTCGAGGCAGAGCGTTTGCGCTGTCACTTTGTTTGCCACTACGTTCTCCGCGTGCACCGTGGTGGCAAAGAGGTCGGCGATGCCGTTGCCGGCACTTCCAAGCCAGCCGGCAATGCGGGAAAAGAGCCCGGACATAAAGGAGGTGGCAGTAGCACTAAGCGACTGGGCACTTGAGGATGCTATCTCCCCAACGACGGCGATACCAGCTTTGTCGGTGTCGATGAGCGTAAACTCCGGCTGTACAAAGACATTTATTATTGCGCTTGAGGAGGTCGTAAAGTCGGCCACATCGAGCGCCACACCCACCGTCTGCGCCGAGGTGGTGGCGCGGGCGCCCACACCCGAAACGGTCGAGAGCATTATATAGTCGCCAATGTGGATAGAGCCGCCTTCGTTGTTGACAAAAAGTGGTACGCGGCCGCTAAGCGCCACCGGCTTGCCGTCCTGCACCTCTTTACCAAGGAGAAGGCCTGGCTTGGTGGAGATGATGCCGAGTGGGGTCTCACCGCGCACCGCCCGTTTGATGAATGGCCCCTGCACGCCTTCAAGCGACACTATTTCTCCGGCCGCGAGCGTGGAATCGGTGGTTGGATAGTTTTCTGCCAGGTCGATGTCGGTGATAGCGGCGGTGGTGGCGTATATAGTGCCTGCCGTCGTGCCGCAGGAGCCCGTGTCGCGCACGCACAATGATCCTTGTATCGAAAGTGTTGAGACAGGAGAGGATGTCCCTATGCCGACATTGCCCGCGCTGTCAATCCGCATACGCTCGGTCGGACTGTCGCTTGCGACGCCGGAGGTTCTAAAAACAAGACGGCCAGGGGTAACGTTCGTACTGGTCGCCGCATCCACCCACGCGCCGAAGTCGGCCACGGAGTGCGAGAACGAGCCGTTGTTGTACGCCGCAAAAATAAAACGTCCGACAATGTCTCCAAGAGGCGCTACCGCATCGCCATACCCAACTTCCCCGGGTGAGTCGGTGGTGCCCCGCGCACGAGCCATAGTAAACGGCGCGTCGAAGTTGCTTGCCGTACTGCCATAGTAAACGGCGCGTCGAAGTTGCTTGCCGTACTG
>MEWV01000013.1:23801-32875 GCA_001775445.1 Candidatus Adlerbacteria bacterium RIFCSPHIGHO2_02_FULL_54_18 | reverse complement strand
TTGGACATCTTTTTTTGGGTCTTCGCTCGCGAGAAAAAGTAGCTGGGCGATAACCAGATTGGCGGTGTAGTCCTCAATCGGCCCGGCCAAGAAAATAATCCTTTCCTTGAGCAGGCGCGAGTAGATATCATAAGCGCGCTCGCCTTGCGGCGATTTCTCCACGACCATAGGCACGAGCTGATTTTTGATGTTTTGCATGGGGACAGTATAACTTGACGCTCAAAACTTTCAAGCGTACGGTTGTAGCACAGGGTACGTCTCGCCGCTTTACGACAAGAGCGGCTTAGCCAACGGAGGGTTCCATGGCACGGATTCAGACCAGTATGACATCCCGTGACGTGTATGCCCATTTGGGCATGCAGGTCATCAGTTCGGTTATGGTGTTTTCGGCTTTCAACATGATCACTTCCGGTCATTCGGCAGTGTCGGTTGGGATCCAGGTCACCGGACTTGCTATTGTGGTCTTCTGTCTGGTGAAGGCGTCGAGGGCCTAACGGACGCCTCGTCGCTCCGTTCTCGGTTCGCAGAGCATCCTCGGATGCTCAAAGGCCAGCTATCCTTCACCGGACGCTGGCCTTGCTCTTTATATTTTCTTACTGTTCTTCTCCAGCCACGCGGCTATTTCTTCTAGAGGAGGTTTCTGGGTTACTATCCAGAGCATAAACTTCTCTATTTCTCCGGGTTTGGGCTCCAGGTCGTACCCGTTAAGCACGAGCAATTCTCTACCAATCAAATGTGCTCCACGTTTGTTTCCGTCAACAAATGGATGATTACGGGCAATTGTTTCCGTCAGGGCGGCTGCTTTAAGGAATAGGGTAGGGAACATTTCTTTTCCTCCCAACACTGTTTTTGGTCGCTCAAGACAGCCCAAGAGCGAGCCCATGTCGCGCACACCCAGACGCCCGTTCGTTAATTGTAGAACGGTTGCATGCAAGGCGAGTGCGACTTCTATGGAAACGTGCCTAGTTTCCATTTACTTATCGGCGAGCGCTTCAAAGTCTTTGCGATATCTTTCTATGTAGGCAGTAGCGCGGGCTACGGTGTCGGCAATCTCTTTATTTGGGGTATGGGCGCTGCGTTTTAGGAGGATGTCCCCGTTCTCCTGTTCAACAGGAGTAAATCCTTCCCCTTGCTCTATGCCGCGACGCTTGAGCATCTCGGCTGGTATAACTGCCCCCACAGAGCTGCCTATTTTGATGAATTTTTGTACCATGCAACTATTCTATTATAACGACATTATAATGCAATACTTGACAAAATGGGCAATTTAGGAGTATAATTAAGAAGAATGTTCATAACCTAGCGGGAGAATCCCCATGCTGCGCTCAGCCCTTCTACTGCTTGTCGCCGTTCTTATGTCGGTGCAAGCACAAGCCTTCGATGCCGATCGCGAGGCAAAAGCCTTCGTGCAGGCCGTCGATGCAATTGAGCCAGGGGTGAGCTTCAAGAACACCCCAGAGGCCCGCGAGGCGGACCTCTATCGCCAAGCTGAAGCAAAGGTCGAAAGAATGTTTACGATCTTTGCCCTTGCGGTCATTCTGCGCCAGCCGCACTACTCCGCCGACGGCTCCAAGAGCATCAGCGGTTCGGTGAGCCTGCAGGCCCGCGAGGAGGCTAAAGCGCTTCTGCGCCCGCACACAGAGAAGTTCGCTCGCGGACGCTCGCTTGCGTACCACGATGCCCATCCGGGAGTCGGACCGCTGGTGCGGCTCGTGCGGCAAGCCCCTCTGCCGGAAAAGGCGGTACAAAGCCTCCGTCAGATGTGGAAGGATATGGGCAACTAAGACTCGCACTATTTGGTGCAAACAAAAAGGCCGGACGTAAAGTCCGGCCTTTCCATTTTCTATTTATGCTTCGAGCGGCTTGTTGGCCACCTCGCCTTCGAGGAGTTTTAGGGCGAGTTCGTTTTTGAGGACAGTTTCTATATGGATTTTGAGGAGCTCGGGGTTTGCTTCGGGGAAGTGTTCTAAAGCATGCTTCATCTCGGTCGCAACGGCGGTCTCATCGGCATCTAGCTTTTCTTCGGAAGCGATTTTGTTCAAAACAAGCTGGAGTTTGGCGCGTTTGGCCGCCTGGTCTCGAAACTCCGCCCGCACTCCCTCCTCGGTCTTGTTTGTCTTTTTAAAATACTCCTCCAGCTCCATCCCGAAGCGCTTCACGTCTTCGCGCATCTGCGACATAATCTTTTCGAGCTCACTTTCTACAAAGAGGCGGGGGACAGCGAGCATCGATTGCTCGAGCAGCAGCTCTATCAGCTTGCCGCGCCGGACATCGCGCGCATGGCGCACTTTCTCCTCGCCGATTCCTTTTTTTATCTGCTCTTTGAGCGCCTCTAGCGTCTCAAACGCACCAACGCTTTTTGCAAACTCATCATTGAGTTCCGGCACCGCGTCATCTTTCTTACGCGATTGGCGCAGGTTCTCCAACGTCTGTGCAACCTCCTCATCGCTCGCCGGCATGCTTGGCTCCAGCGCAACTTTTTCGTGTAAGCCCTTCCATCCCTTGGGCAGGGTTACCTCCGGATACACCGTTGCGCGCACGACAAGGCCGACAGGGTTCCCCGCCGCCAGTTTAGTGACGCGGATGTCGGGGCGGCCGACCGCCTCCACTGTGTGCGTTTTGATGAGTACCGGATAAAAATCTTTTATAAAAAGCTCCGCCTGCTCCTCGAGCACGGCCAGCTCGCCCGCTTTTTTGAGCGCGACCTCCGGCGGGATATGTCCGGGGCGAAAGCCCGGCATCTGCAGGTGCTGTGCAATGTGCGCGAGCGCGCCTTCTCGGTAGGGGGTGAGTACCTCAAAAGGGACCTCGCCCATGAGTTCCACTTCGGACTCGGGGAGTTTTTTGAGCACAAACGCCTGTGCGCTATCTTGCAGAGACATCACGCGATACTACCAGAGGAGCCCCGATTTACAAAGAGTTGTTGAGCGCGTCGAGGTCTGCTTGTGTACTGTCGTTTGCGGTAGCATCGAGCTCGGCTTGCAGAGTGTCCTCGGCGGCGGGCGCCTGTTGGGCTGCCGCCTGGTCCTGCACTGCCTGCAGTTTTGCCTGCTCTTCCTGGAGCCGCAGATCTTGCTGCTGTGTGTAGAAAAAGTATGCGCCTCCGGCGGCGAGCAAAACAACAACTATGGCGATGCCTATTATAGGGCCCATCGAGCTACCATTTGGGGCGGCGGAGGGCATAGGTGTCGCAGGAGGAGGAGTGGGTGGAGAGGCGGGTTGAGTGGGCGGAGCGACAGGCGGTTGCTGTACCGGAGCGACAGGGGCTTGAGTGGGTGTTTGTGGAGGCATAAAATTTTAAAATTAGTTAGTAGATGCTTCTGCAGACACCGAGGCCTGACCCTCTGTCCGTATCGACTGGAGTGCAGTGTGGAGCGATTGCTTGGCAACACGGATAGCATCCTCGGCTGCCTTAACGGCCGTGCGCACCTTGAGCATCTCGCCCTTAGGCGCACTGCTTGAGAGAGCCGCAGAAAGGGTAGCACCCACTGCGGCTACCGCCGTTTGTGCCGCAGAAATATCGGCGCGCGCTGTCACCAAAAGGGCAGCCGAGGCATCCATTGATACCCCCATGCCTTGGAGCTCAATTATACGCGCGCTTATTTTGTCGGCGATGCCGCCCAAACGCTCCGTGGCCTTGGTGAGCATATCGACAATGTTGCCGACGCTTCGCTGCACCGCCTCGCCGTACTTCTCCTGCGCTTTTGTTTTTGCCGCTTCAATTTTGGCGCGCACTTCCGTTTGCCGCTCTTCCATTTTTGTACGCATCTCCTCGCGTTTCTGCTCCCGATTTGCTTGCATCTCGGCACGACTAGCATCTACATTTGCTTTTGTCTCAACGCGTACCTGCGCCGAAGCCGCCGGTCTCACCGCGGGGAGTTGCTTTACTCTTACATCGGCTCCTATGTCTATCGATGCACTTTGGGCCAACACAAAGGCAGGGGCGAGTAAAAGGGCCGCAGTCAAAGCGATATATCGTAAATTTTTCATACCTTTAGTATACCGCCCCGCAAGCCCCCACTACAGAAACTGTGGATTATTTTTTGAACTTGGTTTTGTAGGCCTCAATTGATGTCTGGAGTGCCACGATAGCCGCCGCCTTATCCTTGAATCCGGAGATAGTCACCTTGTCTCCCTTTAGCTCTTTATACGTTTCAAAAAAGTGCTGGATCTCCTTGAGGGTGTGCGGATTGATGTCGGCAAGGTCTTTAACATTTTCCCAGCGTTTATCCTTGACCGGGACGCAGATTATTTTAGGGTCTACTTCGCCAGTGTCTACCATCTCCATAAACGCGACCGGGCGGGCTTTTACCAATATCCCCGGCGGGATAGGGAAGGTTGAAAGGATAAGCACGTCAATGGCGTCGCCATCCTCGGCGTATGTCTGTGGCGCAAACGCGTACTCGCACGGATAGGCGGCGGCCGAGTAGTTGGCGCGGTCAAGAGCCATAAGCCCGGTCTCTTTATCTATCTCGTATTTATTTTGCGAACCCTTAGGGATTTCTACTATTACATTAATCTCCTCTGGAGCCCCTTCACCGAGCGGTATATCGTGCCACAAGTTCATATAAGTGTAGTGTAACGCAAATAATTTGTTATTCGGTAGCAATAGGTGGAGGAGCTTCTGGAGCAGGCGCGTCCTTACCCTCAACTTCGGCGACCTTGGGGCCTCCGAGGGATTGTATGTCGATGCGCCAGCCGGTCAGCTTGGCCGCCAGGCGCACGTTTTGCCCCCCGCGCCCTATGGCGAGCGACTGCTGGTCGTCGGCCACCTCCACGGTCGCTTTGTGCTCCTCCTCGTTGAGCGTGACGTTGAGGATGCGCGCCGGAGAGAGTGCCTCTTCTATAAACTGCTTCGGATCATCGTTCCACTCTATAAGGTCGATTTTTTCGCCCCCCAGCTCCGAGGTTACCGTGCTTACACGCACACCGCGCTGGCCCACGAGCGAGCCCACTGGGTCGACATGCGGGTCGGTCGAGGCGACCGCCACCTTGGAGCGGCTGCCCGCCTCGCGGGCTATCGCCTTAAACACCACCGTCCCTGCGGCGGCCTCAGGTGCCTCCATCTCGAAGAGTTTGACCAAAAACTCTGGTTTGGCGCGGGAGAGCCGGAGATAGATGCCGCGCGGCGACTCCTCCACCTGGTAGAGTACCCCGCGGATGCGCTCTCCCTGGCGGTAGCGCTCGCCCGGTATCTGCTCGTCGTAGGGGAGTATACCGGTAGCGCGGCCAAGATCGATGTATATGTTGCCGCGCTCCATGCGCTGCACGGTGCCGGAGACAATTTCACCCTGTCGCGCGCCATACTCGGCCACGACGGAAACCTTTTCCGCTTCGCGGATTTTTTGGATGATGACCTGTTTTGCCGTTTGTGCGGCAATGCGTCCGTAGTCGTCCTGCGGCTCAAGCGGGAAGACGAGTTCGTCGCCCACCGATACGTCGCGCTTGATAAACTTGGCGTCCTCGAGCTTTATGTGCTGCTCGTCGTTAAATATAGGCAGCACGGGGAGGGGATTCCCCTCTGCGTCGAGCGCGGGCTCTTTTTCTTTATACTCCTCTTCCTCCTCTTCGCTCACAAAGCGGACGGTCGAGTTGTCGACCACGGTCTTTACCTGCTGGAATTCGGTCGTGCCCGAGTTTAGGTCGATGTGGGCGCGGATGATCTGGCCTTTTTTTGCGTATTCTTTTTTGTACGCGGTAGCGAGCGCGGCCTCAATCGCCTCGACCACTTTTTCTTTCGGGATTCCGCGCTCCTCCTCCAGCTCGCCCAAAACCGAGTTCATTACTTTTAGATCGAACATAGTAGTAGTGTGTTTATTATGTAAATCTGCTCTCTTAAAAAAGAGAAAACCGCCCACTCGGGGCAGTTATCAGATACAGACATCCTACTCCTGCTATATAATGATGTCAATGGAGCGCGAAATAAGGTGGCTAAAAAGAGAGGTGCTCGGTGATGATGATCAGCGGCATTCCTTGGCGCACCAGCTTGGTGTGCCTTTTATAACACTTGCCCACAGCGACATCGCGCTCGAAGCGCTCCTCGCTATCCCCGAGCCCCTCGCGCGCGAGTACAACGCCGTCGGCTACGCGCTAAACGGCCACACACTCGAGGTGGCGCTGCTCAACCTCGACGATATGGAACATCTCGGTTTTTTGGAAGCGCGCTATCGCGTGCTGCCGCGGCTCACTACCGCCGACTCGCTACGTGGGGCACTCCGGCACTATCAGCGCCACCTTTATCAGACCTACGGCAGCGCGCTTGAGCGCGAGGAAAGTCCTAACCTCCTCGACACGCTGCTGCGCCATGCGCTTGCGGCAGGGGCCTCCGATGTGCATTTGGAGCAGGGGGCCGAAGGGTTTTTGATCCGCTACCGCATCCGCGGAGTACTGCGCGATGCGATGGCGCTTTCGGGTGCGGCAGGCAAAAACATAATGAGCACGCTGCGTGGGCTGGCAGGCCTCTCCGGCGGGGCGCTTCCGCATGAGGCCCGGGTGCGGGTCGACCTTGGATACGGCGAGGACATCGCGGTGCGCGTCTCGACCGTTCCACTGCTCCAGGGAGAAAAAATGGTGATGAGTATAGTGCGCGAGAAAGCCCGCCGCGGGTATACGCTCGAGGGATTGGGTTTCCACGGAGAGGCGCTCGAGCGCGTACACCGCTCGCTGCTGCGCCGGAGCGGGCTCATTACTATTGCGGGCCCTGGCTCCTCTACGCTGCTTTATACACTTTTGGATATGCTCAACACGCCGGAGTGCTCGGTTGCCACGGTTGAGCGCGCGGTGGCGCACACCCTGCCGCGCGTGGCGCAAGCCGATCTTGGTCAAACAGGACTGTCGATGGGGGCAGTGTTGCGTGGCGTTTTACGCAGCGACCCCGACATCGTGGGGGTGGACTCGGTGGGCGAGCAGGAGGTGGCGGTGCTTGCCGCCGCCGCGGGCAAGCGTGGCGTGCTTGTGGTGGCGGTGCTCGATGATGCATTGCTTCTACCAAACGCGGACGTTTCGATTAAAACCGCCCTTCTACGCAAGCTTTGTAGTAAGCACTTTTTAGATACACGCAAACTTACGCGGCTTGAGAGCGATACGCTGGAGAGCGGGGCACAGTGTGCCCGCGTTCTCGGCGCTCTTAAAGAAGAGGGGAGGGTGGCAAAAGACGCACAGTGGAAGGATCTCCAGTTCCCCCGCGCCATCGGGTGTAGCGAATGTGAGGGGGGCTACAATGGCCTTATCGGCATACAGGAGGTATCTGTGGGGGGCGAGGTGCTAGGACTCAATTTAGTGGAAGACGGGCTCTTTAAGGCGCACCAAGGCCTCACCGATATTAAAGAAGTCGAAAAACTCTTATTTTAAGCTATATTTTGGACGTATAGGTTCTGTATAAGCATCAGCACTTGACAAAAGTCAAGTATGGGTGTATACTAAACACAGAGAGTAATTGTTCGGAAATAGGTTTTCTTTGGCCGCACGAGGCGGCGCTTCTTTAGAGGGGAAGTAATCGGCACACGGCCGGGACATTCCTTCTTATATTAAAGAAGAGAACCCCGGCCGTATTTTATTACTCACCCGCTCTCTGACAACTAAATAGCGATATGAAGCCCCTCCACGCAGTGGAGTGGGTCCCGACATATGTCGGGAGAATAACACTTCGCGAAAGCGAAAAGATGTTGTTCCTCGTCGCCGGACTGATCTTGAGAGTAATCGAAGGATTGGTACGGTACGAGGGATCGCACTATAAATATTGACCCCTCCCGTTTCAAGCACTTCATTATGGATGGAGGATTTGAAAGGGGAGTAGTGCAGACGAAACCCTAAACCAAACTTTCGATCGCCGAAACGATAAGCGATCGAATGCTCCCGCGTCTGGCACCCCCTTGGTGCAGCGCCTGGAGCCCTCGGGTGTCGCATGCCCTGCGCGACATCTTAAAGCAAAGGGTACTTGTCACTGCGCTCATGACCGCCGCGTGCGGCTGAGTGTAATGGAGAGAGAAATGACGGATCGCATCATGCAGGCCCTGGAAACTGAATATTCGAAAAAAGTGTATGGAGATCTGGGCCAGAAGTTTATCCGACTCGCCCAAAAAGGCGAGTGGGAGAAACTTGGAGAAGAGTTAAATGCTGCCGAGTCAGAAGCGGCAAGGTATGGGGCGGAGGATGTCGCTCTTATACACTATGGTTTTTGCTGCTACGCCTTCGGGCGTGCAGGAATAAATGAGTCTGGTCTGGAAATGGCCGAGGCTCGTTTGTCGGAGCGTGGGTTGATTTAATCCGCCCAGCTTTCCCCGTCCGTCCGAGCGCATCGGGCAATACTATCGAGTGGGTGCCTCGCGCACCTACTCCCTTTCAAGCACTTCATTATGGATGGAGGATTTGAAAGGGATTAATACCGTTTTAAAGCCGCTAAGCGGCTGTGAGCACCTCTAATGCTTGCAGCCGTTTGGCGGTTTTTTGCGTATATAAACCTCCCTCCATAAAATGGTATAGTTTTTGAATGGCTAAAAAGATGCTCGTGATAGCAAACTGGAAGATGTATATAGAGTCGCCGAAGGCGGCAAAAAAGATGGTCCAAGGGATCAAGCGTTCTTCTTTGGCGCTCTCCGGAGTCGAGATATGGCTCGCCCCCTCTTTTGTACTGCTGCCGGGAGTTTCCGCGCTCCTCAAACGCTCTTTAATTAAAGTGGGAGCGCAGACGCTCTCCGCGCACAGCAGCTCCTCCGACTCTGCTCAGGATAAAGCTCACACCGGCGAGGTGTCCGCAGTTATGCTTAAAAACGCCGGAGTGAGTTTTGTCATTGTCGGGCATTCCGAAAGGCGTGCGGCGGGCGAGAGCGACGAGGCGGTGCGTGCCGAGCTTCTGTCTGCGGCCGAGACCGGGCTCTCTCCGGTGCTGTGCATTGGCGAGCGCGAGCGTACTCCGGACGGCGCGCACTGGGGCCTCTTGGAGGCACAGCTTGCCTCGGCCTTGCGCGACCAAGAAAGGGTTGCACAGAAATTGGTGGTCGCCTACGAGCCCGTGTGGGCGATAGGGAAGTCGGCAAAAGATGCTATGGCTCCCTCCGAGCTTGAGGAGACGATTA
>MEWV01000013.1:0-23753 GCA_001775445.1 Candidatus Adlerbacteria bacterium RIFCSPHIGHO2_02_FULL_54_18 | reverse complement strand
AATTATAAAGACCGTCCGTGGCAGCAAAAAAAAGCAATGAGAGAGGGGATACACAGTGTGCGGGAGGCGCCGGTCGCGGGCAAGCGCGTGCTGTTGCGCGTCGACTTTAATGTCCCCCTCGACACGGCTCGCGGTGCGCCGCGGGTGGCAAATGACCTGCGCATCCGCTCCGCGCTTCCGACGCTCGAGCTTTTGCATAAAAACGGCGCGGCAAAAATAATCATCCTCACCGACATCGGCCGCCCCGGAGGAAAAGTGGTAGAGGGTTTGCGTGTAGCGCCGATTGCGGAGCATCTACACACTCTCACCTCGGTGCCGTTTGAGATGGAGGAGAATCTGCGTTTTGATCCCGGTGAGGAGAGCAACAGCGCGGAGTATGCACAAAAACTCGCGGCTCTCGGCGACCTCTATGTCAACGAAGCGTTTGCCAACTCGCACCGCTCGCACGCCTCAATGGTCGCTCTTTCCGCGCTTCTGCCAAGCTACGCGGGACTGCGTTTTGAGGAGGAGATAGAGCGGCTTTCCGCGGCACTCACTCCGCCGCCGGGCGCCATCGCGCTCATCGGCGGGGCAAAGTTTGAAACAAAAGAGCCGCTGATTACAAAACTGCTGTCGCTGTACGCACAGGTGCTCCTCGGTGGCGCGCTCGCCAACGACGTTATAAAAGCGCGGGGGCTCCCGTTCGGATCCTCTCTTATCTCTACTCTTCCCGTGCCCACGGAGGTCGCGACAAACGAGCATCTCGTAGTTCCGACCGACGCGATATTTGCCGAAGAGGGATCAAACGCCGAGCGTCTCGGTCTTGTGTTCGACATCCGCGCCAACGAGAGCATTATCGACATCGGACCGGAGACGTCTAAAAAATGGAGCACGGTGATTACTCAAGCGCCGTTTGTGCTTTGGAACGGCCCTATGGGAGTGTATGAGCGCGGGTATCGCGACGGCACCGAGGCACTCGCCTCCGCGCTCTCTGCCAGCGGCACGCGCGCGGTTGTCGGAGGCGGAGACACCGCCGCCGCGGTGGAGAAGTACACGTTCGACGCCGAAAAGGTCTTTATATCAACCGGCGGTGGAGCGATGCTGGAGTTTTTGGTACGCGGGACCCTGCCCGCTATCGACGCGCTACGGCAACACTGAGGTGTTGGAGAGCATGCGGGGGATCAGATGCATATGGGCATGAGGCACGTCTTTTCCAATGACCGAGAGTTGCACATAATCGGCGCCCACCTGTTTTTTGAGCTCCGGCGCCAATTGTTTTGCGGTCTGAAACAGTTTTACAAACAGTGCGTCCGGTATATCCCATATCCACGGGTAGTGTTTTTTTGGTATCAGTAGAGTGTGTCCGGGGGCCTTTGGGTGTATATCCAAAAAAGCGACACACTCTTCGTTTTCAAGCGTCTTTTGCGCGGGGATCTCGCCCGCCGCGATTTTACAAAAAATACAATCCGCCATCGCTCCAGTATACTAGACCAGATGAAGCGCTATAAGGTACGCGAGCGGCTCCACGGAGACCTTGTGCCGCACCTACTGCTTGTGCGCGGCATCGCGCCGGAGCTACACGAGGCGTTTCTTAACCCGGACTACAACGCCGACAGCCACGACCCCTTTCTACTACCCGATATGGAGGCGGCAGTCGAGCGCATCTTAAGCGCCAAAAAAAATAACGAGCGCGTGGCGGTGTGGAGCGACTACGATTCCGACGGCATACCCGGCGGAGTGATGCTCTGCGAGTTTTTGCGCATTTACGGGCTCGATGTTATCCACTACATTCCTCATCGTCACAAAGAGGGCTACGGGCTGAACACAGAGGGGATAGAGGAGCTCGCGGCGCAACGAGTTGCGCTCATTATCACCATCGACCTCGGTACCACCGAGGTGGAGCCGATAGCTTTTGCAAAACAAAAAGGAGTTGATGTTATTGTGACCGATCATCACCTTGAGCCGGAGGTTCTGCCCCGTGCGTTTGCGCTCATTAATCCCAAACTAAAAAGCAGCAGATACCCATTCGACGGTCTGTGCGGCGCGGGGGTGGCGTGGAAGCTGATGCAGGCGATTTTGTCTAAAGATCGTCCCAAGGGTTTTGGCGCGGGGCAGGAAAAGTGGTTTCTGGATCTGGTCGGAATAGCAACACTCTCGGACATGGTTCCTCTGGTGGGAGAAAACCGGATGCTCGCGCACAGCGGGCTTGTGGTAATGCGGCGGGGGAGGCGGCCCGGCATCGCCGCGCTTCTAAAACTTTTACGCATCAGTGCACGAACGCTCACCGAGGATGACGTTACCTTTATGATCTCTCCGCGCATCAATGCCGCCTCGCGTATGGATACTCCGCAAGCTGCCGCCTCTCTCCTTGCCGCGCAGGGTCTCGAGGAGGCACACATGCTGGCGGCAGAACTCAACCGCATAAACGATGCGCGCAAGGGGTTGGTGGCGGCGACCGTGCGCGAGGTCAACAAGCGTGTCGCGGGGATTGATCTCACCTTAAGTCCGCTCATTGTAATGGGCAGTCCGCAGTGGCGGCCGGGGATTTTGGGGCTTGTCGCCAACAAACTGGTCGAAGCGCATGGTAAGACGGTTTTTTTGTGGGGGCGCGAGGGCGGCGAGATACTACGCGGCAGTTGCCGCGCCGCAGAGGGAGTCAATATTGTTGCACTTATGGAAGCGGCCAGGGGTTCCTTCGAACACTTTGGCGGACACGCTGCCTCCGGCGGCTTCTCCCTCACCGAGGAGGGAGTGCATCGCTTGCCAGCCGAACTGGCAAGCGCCTATTCTTCGCTTACTGCCGGCGCGAGTGCCGCTCCGGAGGTGCTTATCGACCGCGAACTCTCTCTTGCGGAGATTTCGCGCGCCGAGCGCGACTTGCGGCAGATGGCTCCCTTTGGTGTGGCTAACGAGAAGCCACTGTTTATATTCCCCGGTGTCTCCGTTGCCGCTACGCGGATGTTCGGCAAACAGCAAAATCACTTGGAAGTGTCGCTCGAGCAGGACGGCACGCGCGCGGGAGGCATCGCCTTCTTCTCCACCCCGGACTCGTTTTCTAAAAAAATAACAGCGGGCGCCCGCGCCGACATTGTGGGCCACATCGAGCTCGACTGGCGCGGCGCGGCGCGGCTGCGCGTGGTTGATATACTCTAAATCATAGAGGCGACGCCTCTAGAATTCAGGGTATACTGTCAAGATGGGATACAGGAGAACACCGTTTGCTCCAAATGAGTGGTATCACTGCTTCACGCGCGGTGTTGATAAGCGCACAGTGTTTGAAAATGAAGCCGATTTTAATAGATTTACCGAACTGCTCTATCTTGCCAACAGTAGCGAAACAATTAATCGTGGAAATGTTCAACATCTTACACATGCCGATATTTTTTCAGTATCCCAGGGAACTCCCTTTGTGAGCATAGGAGCCTATTGCCTTATGGGCAACCACCCCCACCTGCTATTGCGTGAAAATATTGAGGGCGGAATTTCAAAATTCATGCACAAGGTTTTTACAGGGTACACGATGTATTTCAATATAAAAAGGAAAAGAGTCGGCAATCTTTTTGTTACCCCGTTCCGTTCAAAACATATCACTGATGATGGTTATTTAAAACGAGTTACACAATATATACATTTAAATCCGGCAGAAGTCTTTGATCCTGGTTGGAAGAAGGGCGGCGCAAAAAGTCTGCGCACTTTGGAAAAACGATTACTCGAATATCCCTACTCAAGCATGCAAGACTACTTTGGGGAGTCACAAGGCCGGCCAGAGCAGCTCTTGCTTGACCCAGAAATCAGGGAACTGTTGAAAGATCAAACTCCATTAGACCAAGTACTAAGTGAAGCAGACGCGTACTATAAAGAGTTGTCCTTAGAATTCGGAAAACATCAAACCTAGAGGCGTCGCCTCTAGGTTTTGGTAGATTTGTTTGACTCGTTTTGGCGGGCTGTTTTTATTACCGCTAGGTTATACTGCAAGGAATGCAAAAGACCGACCGGATAGTGATTTTTAGCGACGGGGCATCGAAGGGCAACCCGGGGCCGGGGGGTTGGGCCGCCGTGGTGGTAGCGGGAGATACAGTGACGGAGTTGGGCGGGTTTGAAAAGCAGACCACCAACAACCGCATGGAGCTACGTGCGGCGATAGAAGGCCTGCGCGCGTGCAACACTGCGCCTGCCGCTGTGCGCGTTGTCTACTCCGACTCCTCGTATGTAATCAACGGCATTACCAAGTGGGTCCACGGGTGGAAGAAGAACGGCTGGAAGACCAAAGAAAAGAAGGCAGTTATAAATCAGGACCTGTGGCAGTCGCTCGACGCCACGGTAGCCGCAAGCGGCAGTGAGGTCGACTGGCAGTATGTCGGTGGGCACGTCGGTGTGGCAGGTAACGAGCGCGCCGATGCTGTTGCCTCTGCCTTGGCAGTGGGGCAGAAGGTGCAGCTCTACAGTGGAGCGCGCGCCAGCTATGGGGTTGCTGTGTCACACCTCGGCGCGGACAGCAATTTACAAAAAAATAAATCAGCATCGAGTGCGCGCGCCAAAGCCAAAGCGTATTCCTATGTCAGCCGCGTAGACGGCAAGGTGCTGGTGCACAAGACCTGGGCTGAGTGCGAGCAGGGGGTGCGCGGCAAGTCCGCTCGGTTTAAAAAGGCGCTCTCAGCCGCGGAAGAAAAAGAAATCATCGCCGAGTTTTCCGCTCATAAGTAACAATGCGCCGCGGCGTACTTTTATTATTACTGGCAGTGGGTGTCGCGCTTGGCGTGCGTATGTGGAGTGCGTTTGGCGCGCAGGAGCAGCCCTTTGTCTCCTATGTCGGCCGCGCGGCAGTGGTAGCAGGTACGGTAGCCGATGACCCGGATCGTCGCGCCTCCTCGGTGCGCGTGACGCTGGAGGTTCGAACAATCAACGGTGGTCCGTTAGACGGCGCGGCAAAAGGGAAGTTGCTTGCGGTTTTACCCCGCGACACAGCGCTCCAGTACGGCGACATAGTAGAGGTGCGCGGTGTCGTAGAGGAGCCGCAGGCGTTTGAGACAAACAACGGCCGCACTTTCGACTACCCTGGGTATCTCCGCGCGCGCGGTGTCACGGCGGTGGTGCAGTACGCGGTGCTGCGAGCGGCAGAGGACGGACCGCCGAGCGTCTACCGTACTCTCTACACGCTTAAACATTCGTTTGAGCGCGCGCTGGAGCGTGTGATGAAGGAGCCGCAGGTCTCGCTTATGGAGGGGCTGCTGCTCGGTGAGAAGGCCGGCTTGCCCGCCAGCATACTGCAGGCGTTTATCATTGCAGGGCTCATACATATTGTAGTACTTTCTGGCTACAATATCGGCGTGGTGGCCGACTGGTCGCTGCGGTTTTTGAGCGTCTTTTTGCCGCGCCGCGCCGCTCTGGTAAGCGTCGGCATCATTATTGTACTTTTTGCACTGATGGCCGGAGGCGGGATGGCCACCGTGCGCGCCTGTTTAATGGGACTCATCGCTGTTTTGGCGCGCTATCTCGAAAGGCCGGCGCTTGCACTGCGCAGCTTGTGCGCCGCCGCGCTTGCGATGCTGCTGTATAACCCGCTCGCGCTCTTTGATGTCGGATTTGTTTTAAGTGTTTTGGCGACTCTTGGACTTATCACCCTTAGTCCGCAGGTTGAGCGTCTGCTCACACGCGTTTTGCCTGCAGGGATAGTACGCTCCACTGCCGCGACCACCATTGCCGTGCAGTTGTTTGTCCTACCGGCACTGCTCTACTACACGGGCGTATTCTCGCTTGTCTCCTTCCCCGTCAATATTGTGGTGCTTCCACTTGTGCCTTTGGCGATGCTTTTTGGATTTCTTGCCGGTGCCCTCTCGCTCATTCATCCCTTCATTGCTCTCTTACCCGCGCTTTTTGGGGAGTGGTTGCTTGGCGGCATTATCGCGGTTGCACACTACTCTTCATTACTTCCGCTCGGTTCCTATATAGTGCCGGCTTTCTCTGGTTGGATTGCACTCGGTGCTTACCTGCCGCTGGGGGTGTGGGCTATTGTTGCGCACTCGCGAACCGCCGCTCGCACACCGACCAGTTGAGATTGTCAAAAAAGGCCTCGATGTATTTTTGTTTGCCGCTTGCGCCGTAGTCGAGCAGGTAGGCGTGCTCCCACACATCGAGTGCGAGGATTATAGGCAGTGTTACAAAATGCCCCTGGTGCTGCTCGCCGCTAAAGCCGGCAAGAAACTGCTTTCCCTCTGGATCCCAATACATCATCGCCCAGCCCGGACCGCGCATCATCCCTATTGCGGTGAGATAGGGTACGACATGTTCGACTTTCATATACTCTTTTTCAAAAGCGGCGGACAAGGGCCCGCCTGCGGTCAGAGGTTTATTGCCTTCCTCCAACTGCTCGAAGTAGAGCTCATGCAGGCGCATTCCGTCAAACTCAAACGAGCGGCGGCGGATAAGCTCCGAGAGAGCGTGCGCATTTTTTTCGGAATCTTTGGCATACTCCGGCAAGAGTGCCGACATAGCGTTAAAATTTTTGACATAGCCCGCGTAGAGTCCGAGATGTTCCTCGACCGACGTGGCTGATATGCCGTTTAAAACGGGGAGGGTAAATGTTTTTGGCGAGTAGTCCACACCCTCTAGTATATCAAACCGTTGAAAGGCGCATTGCCAAATTTTGCATATGTAGTATACAAAGGACAGAGTGCGGTTTGATACAGGAAATAGGGGGAGGGCGCGATGCGGCTATCGGGCGTTGTAATTCGCGGCGCCATTGCCGCGACAGGGCTTGTGGGCTTGTTTGTGACCACTATGTATGGAGTCGACGCTTGGGAGAAGCGCCGGGCCGAACAGGTGGTGGTGAAGATGTTTAAAGACCTCGCGATGAGGGGAATCACCGTGAGGGATCCAAGGGGGGATAAACGACCCCAAAAAACCTATTCCCCAAAAAATCTCGAGATCCTCAGAGACGCCAAACTATCGGTGCTCTGAGAGGTTTACGGAAGGTGCGGGGTTCTCTATGAACCGACCGCGCCTTTTTCTATTTATACTAGGTGTATGAGGTCTCCCGTGTTTGCCAAACATATGCCTTTTTATGTTGCCGCCGTGCTTGCGGTTTTTTGTGCCGGAGTGTGGAGTGCGGTGTATGTGCAGGCACCGTTTGCTTTTGCACAACATCCGCCACAGCTTCTTTTTGCAGTGCTCGATGTCGGGCAGGGCGACGCTTTGTATATAGAGTCGCCGACCGGCGTGCAGGTGCTCGTCGACGGCGGCCCTGGCGATGCGCTACTGCGCGCCTTGCCCGGAGTAATGCCCGCGCTCGACCGCTCGATAGACGCGATAATCGAAACGCATCCGGATGCCGACCATATCGGCGGATTTGTCGGACTCTTGCAGCGTTACGAGGTGGGTGTGTTTATATCGCCCGGCATCCCAAAACCTACGGCGACTGCCCGCGCGCTTGAGCAAGAGGTGAGCGAGTTTGCGGTGCCGCGCGTTATTGCCCGCCGAGGGATGTCGCTTGATATAGGCGGGGGAGCGCGGCTCGACATACTCTATCCGGACCACGACGTGTCAAATGTGCCGAGCGACAAGGTCAACGAAGGAGGTATTGTTGTGCGCTTGGTGTACGGACAAAGCGAGGCGCTCTTGATGGCCGACGTGGGGAAGGGGGTTGAGACGCAGCTCCTGTTGCTCGACGGAGAGGCACTCCACAGCGATATTTTAAAAGTGGGGCATCATGGCTCGCGCTTTTCCAGCGGCGAGGAGTTTGTCGCGGCGGTCTCTCCTACAGTGGCGCTCATCTCCGTGGGAGCAAAAAATACTTACGGTCATCCAACACAGGCGGCGCTCGCGGTGCTTCAAAATGTCGGCGCAAACATTTTGCGCACCGACCAAAAAGGCACCATCAGATGTTTCTCCGACGGTGCCGCGTTTCAGTGTGCGGGCGAGCGTTAAATCACCCCGGCTTTTTTGAGTGTTTTGTAGACGCCGTTCTTTGCCATCGTGCGCATGCCCTGTGTTGAGAGGGTGACAGTGACGCGGCGGTTCAACTCGGGTACGAAAATACGCTTCTTTTGCAGGTTGACCTGCTTGCGGACCTTGCCAGTGGGGTTGAACTTCGTTGCGCGGATGCGGTTGCTGTAGCCGCCGCCGACAATCGAGTGCTTTTTTGTTATGGGGCAGATTTTAGCCATATATATACGAGAGTAGACCGCGATATGCTACCATAGTTTCTATTGTATGCAAATTGACCTCGTCTTCGGCATTGTCGTGCTCATCGTCTCTATCGTGCTCCACGAGGTGGCTCACGGTTATATGGCCAACTGGCTCGGCGACCCGACCGCGCGCCTGGCGGGACGGCTCACTCTAAACCCCCTAAGCCACATCGACCCGGTTGGCTCGGTTCTGCTCCCCGGTCTTTTGCTTCTCACTCATGCGCCGATACTCATCGGCTACGCCAAGCCGGTGCCGTACAACCCCTACAACTTGCGAGGCAGGTATGGCGAGGGGCTTGTCGCGTTTGCCGGTCCGGGGACAAACATCCTGCTCGCGCTTATTTTTGGGCTTCTCATACGCTTTTCGGGGGCGCAATTAGGGCCCGACCTTGTCGCCGCTTTCAGCATCATCGCCTATGTCAACCTGCTTTTGGCGCTTTTTAATCTTATTCCCGTACCGCCACTCGACGGTTCTAAAGTACTTTCGGCCGTCCTCTCGGCCCTTTCACCCGCGGTCTCAAGAGCATACGACACCTTTCGGATCAATTTTGAGCGGCTCGGCATACTCTCCGGCACGCTCCTTATACTGGTGTTCTTTTACTTTCTTGCCCCGTACTTCTCGGTGCTCCTTTTCTCCCTCCTCTCCCTTTTGACAGGTACTGCGCTATAGAGTAGAGTATTGACACTCCCGCCGTGGCGGGATTTTAATTCGAAAAAATGGCTCGCCTCTCCCAACTTGTCCGCAAAGGACGCACACAACTAAAGACAAAATCGAAGTCGCCGGCACTCCAGCGCGGTTTCAACACGCTCAAAAACCGACCAGTCTTCTATCCCAGCCCCTTTAAGCGCGGTGTGTGCACCAAAGTGACGACGAAGACCCCCCGCAAACCGAACTCCGCAATCCGCAAAATCGCCCGCGTGCGCCTCACTAACGGTATGGAAATTACCGCCTACATCCCCGGCGAAGGCCACAACCTGCAGGAGCACTCGGTCGTTATAGTGCGCGCCGGCCGCGTCAAAGACATCAATGTGCGCTACCAGATAGTGCGTGGCAAGCTCGATGCCGCAGGGCTGGAGAAACGCCGCCGCAGCCGCTCACGCTACGGTACCAAGGCACCAAAAGGTAAATAATCCTTCGATAAAACTCAGGATAAATTAAGAAATTTATATGCGCCGCCCAGTAAAAAATCGCAATGTCCCCGGAGTCGACCTTAAGTACGGCTCTCATCGCGTGGAGAAATTTATAAACTCGGTGATGTGGGACGGCAAAAAGTCGACCGCGCGCAAGGTAGTATACGACGCGTTTGAAATAATTAAAGAGAAGCAAAAGGTGGAGAATCCTGTCGACGTGTTTGAGACGGCTATCCGCAATGTCGGGCCGGCGATGGAGATACGCTCTCGCCGCGTCGGCGGCGCCAACTACCAGGTGCCCCGCGAGGTGCGCGCCGAACGCAAGCAAGCACTCGCGTTTCGCTGGATATTGATCGCCGCGCGCGGCGGCAAAGGCAAGCCGATGGCCGAAAAGCTCGCGACTGAGCTCATCGCGGCAGCCAACAACGAGGGTTCTGCTATAAAAAAGAAGGACGACACGCTTAGGATGGCCGAAGCCAACAAGGCCTTCGCCCACTTCGCGTGGTAATCTCCCACTATGCTATGTGCAAAAAAATCGGCGCCCAAGGGCGCCTTTTAGTTTGTCGCGAGTGCGCGGTTGATAAGAAAGATTGCCGCATAGGGAGGGACGACATCATAAGTCCCTACCTGTGATTCGGTCTTTGCAACCGCGTGCAAAAGCGCCAGGGCTTGTTCGGCCTCGGCAAACCCGGCGACCTTGTGGGCGCAGAAGCTCAAACTAGTGAGCTGAAACGCGTCCTGATAGGGAAGTTTGGCTTTTGCGATCTCGGCCTCCACCCACTCCAACATCTTTTTCAGTACCTCGTGGGGCTCCATGATATTCCTCCCAATTTCTTTCTAGAGGCACTTTAGCTTACCAATCATGACATTGCAACAAAACCTTTGGACCTACCAACGGTCAAAGATCGAGCGTTGCATTATGCTCTTGCGTGCCTGCTGACCCCACTTAGGTGGGGCTTTTCTTTTTACCCCTTTTCTTATATAGTATCTATAACGCCTCTGGCGCATTTTCTTTTGTTAAAACTACATGAACCGCGACTATCCACTCGAAAAACTTAGGAATTTCGGCATCATTGCGCACATTGATGCGGGCAAGACCACCACGTCTGAGCGTGTTTTGTATTACACTGGCTCGCAGCACAAAATCGGCGAGGTGCACGAAGGTGAGACAACCACCGACTGGATGGAGCAGGAGCGCGAGCGCGGCATCACCATCACCGCTGCTGCTATTACTTGCTTTTGGACGCGTACCAACGAGCCAGATAAAAAAGATCTGGCAAAAAAATATCGTTTCAACATTATCGACACGCCCGGACATATCGACTTTACGGTAGAGGTCAAGCGCTCGATGCGCGTACTTGATGGCGCGGTTGTGGTGTTTGACGGCGTTGCGGGGGTAGAACCGCAGTCGGAGACAAACTGGCGCTATGCCGACGAGGCCAATGTGCCGCGCATATGTTTTATAAACAAAATGGACAGGATGGGTGCGTCGTTTGAAAAGTCCTACGCCTCTATACTCGACCGACTCACCAAAAAGGCCGTGCGCATGCAGCTCCCCATCGGCGCCGAAGAAAACTTTGAGGGAGTGGTGGACCTCTTGTCGATGAAAGCGTATCGCTTTGAGGGCGCGATGGGGGAGACGGTCGTCGAGGGAGAGGTCCCCGAAGGCCTAAAAGAAGAGGCAGCTAAGTATCGTGCCGAACTCATCGAAAAAATAGTCGAGCACGATGACGACATGATGACCTCTTATCTCGACGGAAAGGAGCCGTCTATGCCGGATCTTAAGGCGCTGCTGCGCAAAGCGATTATCGCCAACCAAATTTTCCCCGTCTATACCGGCTCGGCACTCAAGAACAAGGGCGTGCAGCTGGTGCTCGATGCCGTTGTCGACTACCTGCCCTCGCCTCTTGATATGCCGCCGATAAAGGGTATCGACCCGAAGACGGGCAAGGAGATAGAGCGCCACGCCTCCGACGAAGAGCCGTTTACCGCGCTTGCGTTCAAACTGCAGTCCGACCCGTTTGTCGGACAGCTGACCTTCTTTCGCGTATACTCCGGCACCATAGAGGCCGGCTCCTACCTCTACAACTCGACCACTGGCAGCAAGGAGCGCCTCGGCCGCATTGTGCGCTTGCAGGCCGACCAGCGCGAAGAGGTTAAAAAAGTATTTGCCGGCGAGATAGCCGCCGCGGTGGGGCTCAAGGACACCAAAACCTCGCACACGCTCTGTGACGAGCAGCACCCCATAATCCTCGAACAGATTAAGTTTCCCGAGCCGGTTATCTCGCTGCGCATCGAGCCGAAAACAAAAGCCGATCAGGAAAAGATGGGTATGGCGATGAAGAAGCTCGCCGACGAAGACCCCACCTTTAAGGTTTCGACCGACACCGAGACGATGGAGACGCTTATCTCCGGCATGGGCGAGCTACATCTGGAAATTTTGGTAGACCGGATGAAGCGCGAGTTTGGCGTCGAAGCAAACGTGGGCAAACCGCAGGTTGCCTACCGCGAGACGATAACCCAGCAGGCCGAGGCCGAGGGTAAGTATATAAAGCAGACAGGTGGCCGCGGCCAGTACGGCCATGTACGCCTGCGCCTAAAGCCCCTTGAGCCCATTAATCCGGACAAAAAGATTGCAAAAAACGTGACCCGCGAGGAGCATTTTGAGTTTATTAACAGCATTAAAGGGGGGGTGGTGCCAGCTGAGTTTATCGCTCCGGTGGAGAAAGGCGTGCGCGAGGCGATGGAGCGCGGGTTTGTGGCGGGCTTCAAGATGGTAGACATATCCTGCGAACTCTATGACGGCTCCTACCACGACGTGGACTCAAGCGAGATCGCCTTTAAAATAGCCGCTTCTATGGGCTTTCAGGAGGCAGTGCGCCAGGCAAAGCCGGTCCTACTCGAGCCCATTATGAGGGTCGAGGTCGTGGTCCCGGAGAAGTTTATGGGCGACATCACCGGCTCGCTCAACTCCAAGCGCGGGCACATTGAGGGGACGGAGGAGCGCGGGCTCGCACGCGCCATTAAGGCAAAAGTTCCTCTTTCGGAGATGTTCGGATACACCACTGCCTTGCGCTCAATGACCGAAGGTCGTGCCTCTTTTTCCATGGAGTTCGACCACTACGAGGTTGTCCCGCCCAACGTTGCAGCCACCATTATCGCGGGGAGAAAATAGTTATCCCCACTGCGCTACTAGCGCAGCACACGAGAGGATGTATAGTTGCCCTCACAGGGTACCCCGCAAAGCGGGGTGCCCCTTTTTCGTCTTTATAAATAAAAACCTCTTATATAAAACAAAATAATATGACTGCCCCCGCCACCGCTTTCCACTCGTTGCAGGTTCAGGCGAAGATTTTTATAGCCGCACTTTTACTCGCGGCGGCACTCTTTTCAATACCCGCTCCTGCACAGGCGTCATCGCTCACGGGGAGCCAGGTTGAGGCCATCATCGGCCTGCTGGTCTCCTTTGGGGCCGACCAAACGATTATTGACAACGTCAACATAGTTCTTGGCGGCCAGACGAGCGGGGGAGTTGTCATTACGGCAGAGCAGCAACCTGTAAATTCACTTGTACCACTCTTTGAGGAAGGCAACCGCGTAGTAGTGACCAATAACCTCACTGTCCGTGCGGCGCCTTCTACTTCCGGCACGGCGATTGGTATCCAGCCGCGCGGCAATATTGGTGTCATCACCGGCGGCCCGACGAGTGCTAACGGCTATATCTGGTGGCGGGTAAATTGGAATACGGGTCCCGACGGCTGGAGCGTGCAGGACTATATGCAAAAAACAAGGGGTGAGGTAGTGTACTCGTTCATTTCAGCTCCGGCGTTTGGGCCATCGCCGCTTACCGTCGAGTTCAGCGTTACGGGCGACATCTCGAACATGCTTTCTATCGATTTCGGTGACGGAACGAGTGCCTCATGCTCCTCCGACCACTGTTCCAGCTCCTCACTCTGGCGGTATTCTCACACCTACACTACACCGGGCACATTTGAGACGAAGCTGCTCGGATCTGACCCTTCATCATGCAATGAAGCAGGCACTATCTGCACGGCCGATCTGTCGCAGCGGCGCATTTTAGGCATAGCGACCATTAATGTATTAGCGACAGTCGAGATTCCAACGCCGGTCTTCAAGACGTTCTCACTCCATCCGACGAGCATTAAAGAAGGTGAGAGCTCGACCCTCGTCTGGAATGTCGCGAACGCGAAGAAATGCATTCTCAAAGCATCGGACGGGACGGAAATAAAAGACCTTATTTGGGTGGGATCGCGGATGCTCGCCCCCACGCGCACCATGACATATACGCTTCAGTGTATTAATAACGATTTGTTTGGCAACGATGGTCCCGCCGTATCGAGGAGCGTGACAATCACTGTAATGCCGGGCGCGGTTACGGATTTTTCAGCAAATATCACCGGAGGAACAGTTCCACTCCCCGTCGCCTTCACCTATCGGCTCAACGTTGCCTCCTCATGTTCCGCCGGCTACTATTTCCTCTCCTTCGGCGACGAGAACTGGGCCGCAGGCGATGTCCAACAAAAAGTGTCGTGGAATGCCGGCGCGTGCGCCCCAATCACACAGACCATCACCCACACCTACACCACGCCAGGCATATATCTTGCCCAACTCAACAACCCCGGCATCGCGCTCCTCGGTTCAGCAAAGATAACTGTCGCCACCGGCGTCGCCGTGACAGCAACAGTTACACTCCCCGGCACAACGGCAGACGACATCGTCGTCGCCGACGCAAACAGCGGAACAGCCCCGTTCCCCGTCACCTTCTCCTTCCTCCTCAACCGCACCGCGTCCTGCGCAGAAGGTGCGTACAACATCTACTTCGGCGATGAGAACTGGGGTGCAGGAGACACAGCCACGCGCGCCACCTGGGGAGCGAACTCCTGTGCGAAGTCCATCCAGACGCTCACGCACACCTACACGCAGAAGGGTATCTACAAGATGCAGATATTCGACACCTCTTCCGGCGCGGGTGTATTTGCCGGGAGTGAAACCATAACCGTACTCTCGGCACCGAGTGCGAGCGCACAGTTCGACTATGTAAGTGCCTACAGCAGTGCCTTCAACTCACACCTTGCGGCAGTGGCCACAGTGATTATAATGACCCCGCTCGATATAGTGACCGATGTTTTGAGCGACTTGTTCTTTGCCGCAGGCATTTACTAGTTTTATAGACGATTTTTCCCTATGCGCACCTTACAGGACGTACATCACGCGGGGTCATGGATGATATTTCTGTTTTTTTTGGCACTGTTTATAATGCCACTTTCCGCTTCGGCTGCGGCACCCAACGCGGGGACCATCCGCAGTGCCACTATCTACCTCCAACATTCGGCGCTGGGAGATCAGAATGCCGGCCTGTACGACTATCTCGTGGAGCATATCCCCGAGCTGAAGGCGAAGGGTTTTAATACGTTTTGGTTCGTGACGCCGTGGGCGACGTTCGACAAGAGGCCTCTCACGGAGCCCAGGGTATACACCGCCGGGGCTTTCGCTTCGGCAAAGAACATCCTCGAACTCCTGCGCCAAAACGATATGCGCGCGCTCATCGGGCTCAACTACTTCGGCGCCGGCTGGGGACCCGATTACAACAACGACGGCGTCTCGGACGAGAAGGACAAAAACTGCGAGCTGACCACCGACCCGCAAAAATTCGCGGCGTTTGACGCATACGTGGAAAAGTTCCTGACCGAAATGCAGCCGTACAACGACATCATATATCCGGTGGTCTTTACCGAAGCGAGTACGCCGTGCGGCCTGACGGTTACGAGCGACGGGGTGGAAGTCGCGGCAATTATGCGGAACACGCTCGGGAGCGTTCCTAACAGACTGCCTCCGTCTCTGCGCGAAAAATATAATTTCGGCTATCACGACAACGCCATCCTTACAAGCGGCACGGGGTTTGGCGTGTCTCCGGCTATGCCGAATACGTTTGATTTCTTCAGCACGGTCGCATACGACTTCGACGATCTTACCGACAGTGAGATTGTTGCGGAGATAGATCTGCGCGCCGACCGGTTTAGGCAGGCGCATCCCGGCGTGCCGCTCATCATCGGCGAACTTGGCGCGCGCTCCTGCTCCGGAACCGCCTCGGACCCCACTCGGTTTAGCGAAGCGACCCAGTCGCGCGCTATCTCCACGACCGTGCGCCACGCGCTCTCGCGCGGCATCGGCATCAACCTGTGGACCTACCCGTGGATTCCGGCGGACTCCTCTGTCAATTGTCCGGACGGGGAGCTCGTGCTTGAGCGGAAAGACGGAACACCAAAAGCGGTAATCCCGGCGCTCCAGGACATTTTTTCCTCCATAGGACCGTGCTATTGGAATGGGCAGTCCGTCGCGCCCGGCGCATCGGTCGTCGCCTACCAGAGGCCCCGCGCTCCCTTTGGCGGCCAGTGTGTTTCGCAAACGCGTACGTGTTCGAGCGACGTACTTACCGGCTCATATTTCTATTCGTCATGCACTGTCGACGCGCCGCTTCCTCCTCCGCTTTTGACGAGCAGTACGGAAGGTACCTCGCCGTTTCCGGTCGTATTCACGTACAACCTCAACAGGAATTATTTCTGCGACGCCGGTTCGTACCGTTTCTCCTTCGGCGACGAGGACTGGGCGGCGGGTGACGTATTTAAGAATCTGATCTGGGCCGCGGGTATCTGCGGCCCGGTGACCGGGACAATAAGTCACACGTACACTATCCCCGGCGCGTACAAAGCGGCACTCAACAATGGCTCGACGGGCGAAGCGATCAGCTCCGCCATTGTGTATGTCGCCCCCAAGGTCTCTAGTACGCCGCTACTTAAAGCAAGCACCGCGGAGGGCACTGCCCCGTTCACGGTTGCTTTCAGCTACACTCTCAACAAGGACTCCTCCTGCTCCGCCGGCTACTACTCCCTCTCCTTCGGCGACGAGGACTGGGCCGCGGGCGATGTCCAACAAAAAGTGTCATGGAATGCCGGCGCATGCGCTCCGATAACTGGCACCATCACCCACACCTACACCACGCCGGGCATCTACCTAGCCCAACTCAACAACCCTGGCATAGCCCAGCTCGGCTCGGCAAAGATAACGGTTGCGTCTCCGACTGTACACCCATCATGTTCATGGAACGGGCAGAGTGTGGCGCACGGTAGCGCCGTCACGGCATACCAATCCGCGAATGTCGCATACGGCGAGCAGTGCACTTCGCAGACGCGCACCTGCGCCGACGGCGCTCTCTCTGGCTCGTACCCCTATGCCGCTTGTGCCGTAAATCTTCCTGTTCCCCTAATCGCAAACATCACGGCAGGCACTGCACCACTCCCCGTCGCCTTCACCTATCGGCTCAACGTTGCCTCCTCCTGCTCCGCCGGCTACTACTCCCTCTCCTTCGGCGACGAGGACTGGGCCGCAGGCGATGTCCAACAAAAAATGTCATGGAATGCCGGTGTGTGCGCTCCCATCGTGCAGACCATGACGCACACATACACCAAGACGGGCATCTACCTCGCCCAACTCAACAACCCGGGCATAGTCCAACTCGGCTCGGCAAAGATATCCGTCGCCGCCGCACCCCCTCCTCCCGAAGTCGTCCTGCCAGGCACGACAGCAGAGGACATTGTCGTCGCCGACGTGAATGAAGGCACAGCACCCTTCCCCGTCACCTTCTCCTACCTCCTCAACCGCACTGCGTCCTGCTCTGCGGGAGCGTACACACTCTACTTCGGCGACGAAAACTGGGCTGCGGGAGACACGGCAAAACACTCCAGTTGGGGAGCGGGCGGTTGTGCGCAATCCATCCAGACAATTACGCACACCTACACGCAGAAGGGTATCTACAAAATGCAGATATTCGACCAGTCCTCCGGAGCAGGCGTATTTGCGGGAAGCGAGCTTGTCACTGTACTTGCGGCGCCGGTTGCAAGCGCCTCATTCGATTACTTGGGTGCCTACAGCAGCGCCTTCAACTCACACCTCGCCGTGGTGGCGGTCGGTATGATAGACGCTCCGCTTAGCATACTCACTGACGCTCTGGGAGACCTCTTCTACAACGCAGGCATCTACTAATACACGCGGAGTTGCATTATTTTTTTGGCTCTGCTACTATAGGGCGCAATGCACTGGGCGTGCTTTGGCGTGCGAGCCCGAAGCAGCGTCAGGGGGCTTAGTATTAGTTATTAGTAGAAAATATATTATTTATGGCAACTTTCGAAAGGGTTAAGCCGCACGTAAACGTCGGCACTATCGGCCACGTCGACCACGGCAAGACGACGCTCACTGCGTCTATTCTCCACGTGCTCAATATGGCCAAGGACAAGGGCTACAGTGCGCGCGTCGAGGGAGTCGACGGCATCGACAATGCTCCGGAGGAAAAGGCGCGCGGCATTACTATCGCGCTCCACCACTCCGAGTACGAGACGCCTAACCGCCACTATGCGCACATAGACGCTCCGGGCCACGCTGACTACATCAAAAACATGATCACCGGCGCAGCGCAAATGGACGGCGCAATCCTCGTGGTTGCCGCAACCGATGGCGCTATGCCCCAGACCCGTGAGCACATTCTCCTTGCTCGTCAGGTGGGCGTACCCAAAATCATCGTTTTTCTCAACAAGGTAGATATGGTTGATGACAAAGACCTCATTGACCTAGTCGAAGAGGAGGTAAAGGACCTGCTCAAAAAGCAGGGCTACACCGACTCTCCGGTTATCCGCGGTTCCGGACTTAAAGCGCTCGAGGCAAAGGACCTCAATGATGAGTGGGCGCAAAAAGTGCTTGAACTTGCCAACACACTCGACACCTATATCCCCGAGCCCATACGCGAGCTTGATAAGCCCTTCCTTATGCCTGTTGAAGACATCTTTTCTATCGAAGGTCGTGGCACGGTGGTAACCGGCCGCATTGAGCGCGGCATAGTAAAAGTCGGCGAGGAAATCGAAATTGTCGGTCTCCAGCCCACTGCCAAAACGACCGTCACCGGTATCGAAATGTTTAACAAGCAGCTCGATCAGGGACAGGCAGGCGACAATGCCGGCATCCTCCTGCGCGGCACCGCCAAAGACGACATCCATCGCGGTCAGGTGCTTGCAAAGCCCGGCTCCGTTACCCCGCACACCGAGTTTGAGGGCGAGGTATATGTGCTTACCAAAGATGAGGGCGGCCGCCATACGCCGTTCTTTTCCGGATACAAGCCGCAGTTCTACATCCGCACGACCGATGTCACCGGGGAGGTGACGCTCCCACAAGGGACCGAGATGGTTATGCCAGGAGACACTATCACCTTTAAGGTTAAACTTGTTGCACCGGTTGCGCTTGAAAACCAGACACGCTTTGCTGTCCGCGAAGGCGGCAAGACGGTAGGCGCAGGTGTCGTCACGAAAATAATTGCCTAAGCAATTATTTAAATCAAAAAGTATCGCGTAATTAATTAAAAAGGAGTAAGCTAACCGGAGATAGGTTACCCCGACAGGGGAGAACTAGCTCCAAACGCAGATAATTTATTATCTGCCAATAAAAACGATGGCTACCGAACAAAAAGAAAAGAAGGCAAAACCTGCTGCGAAGCCGCGGGCAAAAAAGGCCGTTGTTGCTGCGCCGCAAAAGCTGCGCATCAAGGTGCGCGCGTACGAGCACAAGGTGCTCGACGCTTCAGTCAAGCAGATCCTCGACACCGCGTTGCGCTACGATGCAAAAGTGGCAGGGCCTATACCGCTCCCGACGGAGATTAAAAAATATACGGTCAACCGCTCAACCTTTATCTACAAAGATGCGCGTGAGCAGTTTGAGATGCGCATCCACAAGCGCATTATCGATATCCTCGACCCGACCCCAAAAGTAATCGAGGCGCTGACGAACTTGTCTCTCCCCTCCGGAGTCACCATAGACGTGAAGATGGTGTAACAATAAAACAAATAAAAAAGCCCCATGAAAGCGGGGCTTTTTTATGTTAGATTACAAAAAGAGACACGGAGGTTCAGGTGATAAACAAAAAGCGCGAACAGAAAGTGCTTGGAATGGCCATGTGGTACGCGTCATTAGCGCTGAGCTACCAGACTCATCACGCGCGATTTATTGCGGCAGGAAGGCCTCAAGATGCCGCCACGGCCGAGAGGCTAAAGGTTCACTTTGGACTGCGCGCCATGCGTGCGATGAAGCTCCTTCCTCCCACCAATGTACGGCAGGATCGCAAACTCGACCGCATAGGTCTTTGACCTCTCGTAAGAGAGGTTTTTTCTTGGTATAGTCGCATTAGACTAACAGGAGGAGACAGACAAAATGCCAGAGTTTCTCCAATACCGGGCGCCCTTGCGCTGGTGGCAGAATCCTCTCTATTGGGATAAAAACGACGAGCCACAATACTTAGGCGACGTTCTTTTTCTACTCTTCGTCCATTTCTTCCCGTTCTTTGCGGCGTTTATCTTCGCCGCCGAGATTGTGGGCATCGACTATGTTCTGACCTACGATGGGGCAAAGGTTGCCGCGATGTGGGGAGCATTCCTGACGCTTGGCTGGTGGTGGCTCCTCTACCGTCTACCGTAAGACAGACCCAATAAATTGGTCCCTCTGCTAGGGGCCTTTTTTCTTGCATAAAAATAAAATAAGAGAGTATGAACAGTTTTCCTATAGGAGATTTATTCATACGGAGGTAGAATAGATGTGTGGGGGAGATAGAGACAAGAGTAAAAGCACGGATTCGTAAAACCAAAATCAATAAGGCGGTAATTACCATTCTCGCCGTTGCTGGCGGCTTGGCTGTAGCTTTGGTTGCCCCCAACGTGCTCGGCGCGTTAGGGAAGCTCGGACTTATTAATCCCCGTCAAAAACGGCAAGGGGTGGAGAAGTCGTTTAGCCGCCTTATCCGTTACGGTTACATAATTCTAGAAGACGGCAACAGCGGAAAGTGCGCACGTCTTACGGAAAAAGGCGAGCGGTATGCCGCGATGTTCGGGGAGGGGAAGCTGGTACCTAAGAAACCAAGACGCTGGGATAAAAAGTGGCGCATGCTTATGTTTGATATTCCGGAACGCCGCCGCGCGGTACGCAGCCAAATCAGAGCGTCGCTCATAAACATGGGCTTTTATCGGTTACAGGATAGCGTGTGGGTTTACCCGTATGACGCAGAAGATCTAATAACTTTATTGAAGGCAGATTTTAAAATTGGCAAAGATGTTTTGTATGTAGTTGCCGACGCAATCGAGTATGATCTCCCGCTTCGGAAACATTTTGGTCTGGAGTAACCACGTATGATTAGTTGTCCTATAGGAAGTTTATTCATACGGTTTTGTAGCGGTGATTTTTGCACGCTATCATGTCGCTACGCTAAAATCTCCCCCGCTCTTTTTTCTTGCATAAAAATACACCCCAGTGTATAGTCCTAGCAACGCAGAAATCCTTCTTCGCACGAAGCTACGAAGGACACAGTAGCGTTGGCCACGTCCGACATACTTCAGTAGTGTGACGGACCAATAGACAACAATGAAATTTATCCTTGGAACAAAAGGCAAGATGACGACTGTCTACACCGAAGAGGGTAGGGCTTTTGCCGCTACCATTGTTGTGGCGGCCCCCAACACGGTGACGCAAATTAAATCTACCGAAAAGGAGGGCTACACGGCGGTGCAGGTAGGTGCGGGCGACACCAAAGAAGGCCGCGTCAACAAAGCGCAGTTCGGTCACGCCAAAGGCAAGGCGCTTAAACATTTTCGCGAGATGCGTCCCCGCGCGGCGATGCGGGGCGGCGATGTGGTTGCTGACTTCCCCGAAGTTGGTTCTACTATCGATGTTTCGGTATTTGCTGTGGGGGACAAGGTAACTGTCTCGGCGGTATCAAAAGGCAAGGGGTTCCAGGGCGTAGTCAAGCGCCACGGCTTCCACGGCGGCCCGCGTAGCCACGGCCAGAAGCACTCCGAGCGCAGCCCCGGCTCTATAGGCGGGGGCGGTGGGCGAGCGGGAGGCCGCGTTGCCAAGGGTATGCGCATGGCCGGTCGTATGGGATCGGATCGCGTGTCGGTGCGCAACCTCTCTATTTTGCAGGTCCTGCCGGAGACGGGCGAGTTGGTGATATCAGGCGCCGTACCTGGCCGCCGCGGCACGCTCGTAGAAATCCGCGGCAGCGAAGCAACCCTTCGACAAGCTCAGGATAAAAAATAGGAATTTTTTATGGAGTCCACACTTTACAACATACAAGCAAAAGAAACGGGAAAGATTGAAATCCCGGAGAGCATTTTTGGTGTCCCGTGGAATGCCGATCTCGTGCATCAGGTTGTTGTCTCAATGCAGGGCAACGCGCGCCCCAATGTGGCTGACACAAAAGGACGTGGCGAGGTGCGCGGCGGAGGCAAGAAGCCCTGGAAGCAGAAGGGCACCGGACGGGCGCGCCACGGCTCCAGCCGCTCGCCTATCTGGAAGGGTGGAGGCGTAACGCACGGTCCCACCTCCTCCAAAATTTACACCCGCAAGATTAACCGCACCATGAGCCAAAAGGCACTCCTTGCGGTGCTCTCGCGCAAGCATAAAGAGGGCGAAGTTATTTTTGTCGACTCGATTGAGCTGCAGGCGCCCAAGGCATCGGCCGCGCGCGCGATGCTTGCCGCTTTTGCCAAACATTTCTCCGGTCTCTCAAAAAAGAAGAACGCCGCGCTTATTGCGCTCCCTGTGCGCCACGTACCCACAATGAAGAGCTTTCAGAACTTCGGCAACATAGCCGTTGAGGAGGTACGCAACCTCAACCCACTTTCGGTGCTTTCGGCAAAATATCTGATTCTTGCGAGCCCTAAAGATGCTTTTGAACTGTTCGACAAGAAGGCCGCTTCCATCCCCGCCCCCTCTTCTGCACCTAAGGCACCCAAAAAATAATTATGAAAAAGCATGCAGGACACATACTCATAGCTCCCCGCATCACCGAGAAGGGCGCGTACATGGCAGAGGCGGGCGTATACTGCTTCAACGTGGCGCAGGATTCTTCCAAGCGCGACGTTGCTACTGCTATCCTCGACGTGTACAAAGTATCGCCGCGCAAAGTGACGCTGGTCGCTATACCGCGCAAGCGAGTGATGACCCGCGGCACTAACCGCCGCGGCACGACTCGCGGCGGCAAAAAGGCCTACGTCTTCCTTAAGAAGGGAGATAAGATCGAGCTCGCATAATGACCAACCCTTCGACTACGCTCAGGGTAAATTTTTAAGAAAAAATTTATGAAATCCTACAAACCTTACACCAAGTCCCGCCGCCACATGACGACTGTCACCTTTAAGGGGAAGGTCACCACCAACAAGCCGCACAAGGCACTCACCTCGGGCCACAAACGCGACGTCGGCCGTAACAATGCGGGCCGGATTTCGGTGCGCCACAAAGGTGGCGGCCACAAGCGCCTGCAACGCGACGTTGATTTTGGCTACAAAAAAATGGTCCCCGCGCGCGTCGAGACGATTGAATATGACCCCAATCGCTCAGGATTCATCGGACTTCTGCTCTACCGCGACGGCGAGCGACGTTACGCGCTTTTGCCGCAGTCGGTCAAGGTGGGGGCGACTATTGATACCGCAGAAAATGCGCTGGCCAATCCGGGCAACCGAATGCCACTTAAAAATGTCCCTATCGGCTCGTTTGTATACAACGTAGAACTAAAGCCCGGCAATGGCGGCAAACTTGGCCGCGCCGCCGGAACTCACATCGAGGTTATCGCTCGCGACCAGGGCTATGCCGACCTCAAGATGCCTTCAAGCGAGGTGCGCAAAGTGCTCGAAACTTGTTGGGCGACTCTCGGTGAGGTCAGTAACGATGAGCATCACCTGCGCACGATAGGCAAGGCGGGCCGCTCCCGCTGGCTCGGCATCCGCCCGACGGTGCGCGGTACGGCGATGAATCCAGTAGACCACCCCCACGGTGGCGGCGAGGGCCGCTCTGGTCGTGGGTTGCGCCGCGCCAAGAGTATGTGGGGCAAGCCCACCGGCAAGGGACAAAAAACCCGTCGCCCCAAGAAGTACTCCAACTACCTCATTGTAAGCCGCCGCAAAGTCGGCAAGCGCGGTCAACAGCAGTAAGTCCACCCGTCGGCGGATAGGTTGCACAAGAGGGGAGTTTACGGTACATTAAGCCCACTCCCGCATGGCGCGGGTTTTCAATTGCAATGGCGCGATCGCTAAAAAAAGGACCATACGTCGACCCAAAACTCCTCAAAAAGATTGAAGGCAAAAAGCCCCTTGCTACCGAGACGATAAAGACGTGGGCGCGCCGCTCTCAGATTGCCCCGGAAATGGTGGGATTTAAGTTTGGTGTGTACAACGGCAAAGCGCATATTGAGGTGCTGGTAAGCGAGGATATGGTGGGGCACCGCCTCGGCGAGTTTTCCCCGACCAAGAAGTTCGTCCGCCATGGAGGCAAGATGCAGAAGGAGATGGAAACAAAGCAGAAAGAAGGCCATGGAGGCAAGATGCAGAAGGAGATGGAAACAAAGCAGAAAGAAGG
>MEWV01000012.1 GCA_001775445.1 Candidatus Adlerbacteria bacterium RIFCSPHIGHO2_02_FULL_54_18 | reverse complement strand
AAGGCCGCCCCGTGGTAAGCGGAACGGCCCGATCGATGTCCTGGCGCCCACGTCATCATGCAAAAGGTACCTGACACCATTTTCCAAAAGGTACCTGACACCATTTTCCCTGACACCATTTTCCCCATGCAATTGGTCAGTTGCCGTACCAGCTCTTGAGCCAACCGCGCATCGTTTCTATCTCGCTTGATTGCGAGGCGATGATGTCGCTCGCAAGCTGTTTCATTTCTGGTCGGCCGGTCCCTGCCGCAAGCATTTGTGCCATCATGACTGCCATTTCGTGGTGAGGAATCATCTCGTTTATGAACTCACGGTCGAAATCCGCCGCGGCTACGGATTTAAGAGTGTCCGGACTTCCCGTCATTCCGCCCATAGGCATCCCCATCATCCCGTCGCCGATGGTAGCTGGTAGGGTAGTTCCATACCACGATCGGTACCAGCTCCGCATATCGGCTATTTCTTTCTCCTGCGCCTCGATGATGTTGTTCGCAAGTGTAATCATTTCAGGTCTCTTTGAGCGTTCCAAAGCGATTTTTGCCATAGCAATGGCGCCGTCGTGATGCGGGATCATCTGAACGATAAAGTGCTGGTCGATGTTTTGATCCATCGAGTAGCCGCCCGACATCATGTGTGTCCCTATCGGCGCACTCGCTTGAGTACCCCAAAGAGCGTATCCAACCCCGATACCCGCGACGAGCGCCAGCGCTAGCAATCCCAATGTGTTTGTATTAGTCATACCTCAATTCTATTATATTTCCGTCTCTCATAATGTACTGCTCGAACTCCGTGTTCGGGACGCCATTCACCATCATGCGCATGTTGGAGCCGAATGAGCTCATATCCTTTCCCCAGATGCGAAAGAAGTTTCCGAGCTTGAGGTCGTTCTCGCGAACGGTTCCGGAAAATTCCAAGTGAACGACGGGCATGTCGTCGTGAGTATGTATCGCGCTCATGCGCATGCCGGAATCATACGTCGGCATACCTTCATACTGCAGGCCGACGCCGATGTTGGCCGGAATTTCTTGCTGTACGCCCTTGGTGTAGATGGCAAGTGTCGGGTGCCAATGAATACCGTTTCGAGAGATAACGTCGGAGTCACTCGCTTGCATACCCTGCGACCACCAGACGCCGACAACAAGAAGTGCGATGACAGCTCCCCCTATAAGTAATGTGTTTTTCATAATTTCTAGAGTAGTTGCGTTAGAATATTCATATCGGTTTGCGGCGCAGGAGCATGGCGTTAAATGCGACAATCACGGTTGAGAGGGACATAAACACCGCCGCGACCGCCGGTTGCAGCATAACACCCCACGCGGCAAGGGCACCAGCCGCTATCGGGAGCGCAACGATGTTGTAGCCGGTCGCCCAAAAGAGATTTTGTATCATCTTGGAGTAAGTCAGGCGCGAGAGTTTGATTATTTTTGGAATATCTCGAGGATCGTTTTTCACCAAAATAATCCCTGCAGATTCTATGGCGACATTTGTCCCAGCGCCGATTGCAATTCCAAGATCGGCCTGTGTAAGCGCGGGGGCATCATTGACACCATCGCCGACCATCGCAACTTTCTTTCCCTGCGACTGGAGGAGTTTTATTTTTTGTGATTTCTCCTCTGGCCGCACACGGGCAAAGTATTCTTGTATATCCAACTCTTTAGCCACTTCCGCCGCTACTTCCTGGGAATCCCCGGTAATCATAGCGACCGTAATGCCCATATCACGAAGTGTCGCAATAGCTTCTCGCGCTTCAGGTCGTACACTGTCGGCAAGTGTGATGGTGCCGAGCGACACACCGTCAATTTCGACCACGATATCTGTGCCACCGCGATGACCGACAAATACCTCCTTCCCATTCACCACTGCTTGTGCGCCGGTGCCCGCCAAGCGTTTGAATTGTTGCGCTTGTGCAATAGCAAGGCCTCGTTTTTGCGCTTCGCTCACGATTGCTTTGCCTATTGGGTGTTCTGATTGCTTTTCTACTGCTGCAGCCGCAACAAGCACATCGTCTGAAGCAGAGACCACTCCGAATTTACCCTCCGTAAGCGTGCCAGTTTTGTCGAAAAGCACCACAGTGACATTCCTAGCTGCCTCAAGCGAAAGCCGCCGTTTAACAAAGAAGCCGTTTTTGGATGCCATCGTGGTCGATATAGAAGCCACGAGAGGAATCGCAAGCCCAAGCGCGTGAGGGCAGGCAATAACGAGCACCGCCACTAACCGCTCCACTGAAAATCCAAAACTGCTCCCCACCGCAAGCCATATAACGAATGTAAGTCCGCCGGCACCTACCGCCACTATTGTGAGATAAAAAGCCGCCCGGTCTGACAGAAGTTGCAAGTGGGACTTCGAACTCTCCGCCTCTGCCACAAGGCGCATAACGCTGGCCAAGAATGTCTCTGCGCCGAGTTTTTCTATTCTGATATGCAAACTACCGTCGCCATTAATAGAACCGGCGATAACTTCCGCACCGCCACTTTTAGCTACGGGTTTTGACTCCCCAGTAATCAGCGACTCGTCGAGCTCCGACTCTCCCTCGAGGATGCTGCCGTCAGCCGGAACCTTGCCACCGGGGCGCACAAGAACGACATCGCCTCGCTTCAATTCTACTATTGCCACCATGACCGATTTGCCGTCACGCACAACTTCGGCCTTATCGGGCAGAAGTTTGGCAAGCTCGCGGAGTGCACCCTTCGCGCCTTGCACAGCGCGCATCTCGATATAGTGGCCGATGAGCATCACAGTAATAAGCGTCGAGAGTTCCCAATACAGAGTCATGCCGACACCGGAGATGGTGACCCACATGCTATAGAGATAGGCAGCCGAGATCGCCAGCGCGATAAGCGTCATCATGCCAGGCAACCGTACCTGCATCTCGCTCCACGCCCCCTTGAGGAACACCAATCCGCCATAGAAAAAGATGATGGAACCTAGCACTGTCGGCAAATATATCGAGCCGGGAAATGCCGGAGCCGTCCATCCAAAAAAGGCCTGCGGTAAGTCAGAATAGAGAACAATAGAAACAGTGAGCGCAAGCGTTACCCAAAACTTTTGCAAAAAGTCCTCCGTATGATGGCCGGCATGCCTGTCGTGACTTTGATGTGCGTGAGCGGAATGATCCATAGCTCAAGTGTATACTCAAACCGCGACCAAGAGAACTCGGCGCGAGCACTTTGACCGCAGCCACAACAGTAGTATATAAATCCCAAAAATTGTTAGTATAGAGGTATGCAAAATTACAATATCAAAGGTACCGGGGTTGAGGTCAGCGACGAGCTGCGCGACTATGTCGAGCGGCGCCTCCGGAACACGGAAAAGTTTTTACAAGGGGACAGCGCCGCGCACGTGGATGTCGAGCTTGAGTACCATGCCATGCGCGACGGCGAAAAGTACCGCGCGGAGTTTACCGTGCGGGCATCCGGCGGGCTGTACCGCACGGAGAGCTGGGGCGGGAGCATGCACGCAGCCATAGACCTGGCTATCGCGCAGCTTCAAAATGAGCTCAGCCGCGACAAAAAGAAGCGTTTGCATTTGGTGCGGCGCAGTGCCCAGCGGGTTAAAGACTACCTGCGCGGTTTGCGCAACAAGATTTAATTTTATTGCTGGTGCTGGCCGCGCAGATAGTCGGCGTACGACATCTCTTTTTTTCCCTCGGGGATTACTTTTACAATTTCTAACTGTTCGCCCTGCATCTGCGCCTCGGTGACGATGATGCGCTTGTTGTTTTTGTCAAAAAAGTAGGCACGCGGTCCGGAGTCGAACGCGCGGATTTTGAGCAAGTCCTGCCTGCCACCGTGCGGATTTATATGGGCGTCTTCGTCGGTAAATTTTTTAGTGTAGGTCGCCGCGCTCGTATCCTGCGGCACGGCCTCAAGTGTGCCTTGCAGCCACAACGGCAAGGTCTCGGCAAGCAGGGTTCCGCCCTCACTCGCCAGCAGCTCCTCGAACATACTCCCCTTGGGCGGCCACGCCTCTTCCTCGAGTTCGACGCTTGCCGCCGCCACAACCGGCCCCTCGTCCATCCTCTCGGTCATCTGCATTATAGAGACGCCGGTTGAGCGTTCGTCGGCCAAAATGGCCGAGAGGGCAGGCGAGGGACCGCGGAACTTTGGCAAAAGTGAGGGATGTACATTGAGCACCCCTCTGCGCGGGATGTCGAGGAGGGAGGGGGGAATGAGCTTGGCATATGCGGCAACAACAAACACATCCCAATCGGTGTTCTTAAGTTCGGCGACGAGCCCCTCGTCGCGCAGAGTTGTAGGCGTGATGCAGTCGATGCCTCGCTCGAGTGCCCACTCTTTGGCGGGCGCGGGCGCGAGTACGTGCCCGCGCCCGCGCGCTTTGTCGGGCGCGGCAATAATGAGAGCAGGCAGGAGGCCGCGGCGCTCAAGCGCGTTTAGAACGTCGACGGAGAACTTTGGTGTTCCAAAAAAAGCGAAGAGTGGTTTTTTATAGGCCATGTTTTTCTTTGATTCGTACACGCGCACTTTTCATATCCTCGTCTTTCTCCAGACGGGTGGCCTTGTCCACATATAGTATGCCGTCGAGATGGTCGCACTCGTGCTGGAAGATATGCCCTACGAGTCCTGTGCCGTGGTAAGTAGTGGCCCGGCCCTGCTCATCGAGCGCTTTAATTGTCGCCTTTTCGTGCCGTGGAACAACGCCGTACTTGCCGCGCACCGAGAGACAACCCTCCGACATCTCTACTTTCTTTTTTGAAAGGCGGGTGAGTGTCGGGTTGATAAACACTCTGTAAGGGTGCGCACGCTCGTCTTCAGGACCTTCTTTAAACACGCTGCCCGAAATGACAAAAAGGCGTAGTGGCTCTCCTATCTGAGGTGCGGCTATGGCAACGCCGTGCTCCTCCTGCGCGAGTACGCTCTTCATCTTTGAGATGACGCTGCGTATTTTGCGCGAGGTAACATCCTTTTTTGGGACGGCGACAGCTACCACGCGCAACACAGGGTCACCCTCCTGTAGTATTGGGTCCTTCATTGCTCTACTATATACTGGTTCATATGCAGCATATCAAGCAGCATATGGGCGGGGAGCCGTCCCGCGGCGAAAATGAGCGGGCAACCGAACGCGGGGAGTTGATGCATTATTTTATGGAGCGGCTCAATTCTTCACGTAGGCGAGACGGGCTGTCCCCGCTTACTATGCCGCGGATGGGGCGGCTGCTTGTCGCTATCCCCACCAAAGACCTCTATTACTTGCGCAGCATATGCGACAAAGCGAAGGACTTTTCCAAAAAATTCTGGTGGGAGATAAATCCAAAGAAGCATGAAAAGTAAATTCGTCGTGGAGGGGCTTGCGGGGCAGAGGGCTCTGCGCGGAGAAATAGCGGTCAAGGGCGCAAAAAACGCCATCGTGGCCGCCATACCCATGTCTGTATTGTTTGAAGACGAAGTGCGGTTCGAAAATGTGCCGGACATAGAAGATGTCAAGCGCATGCAGGAGTTGCTCGCGGGCGGACTGCCTGTTTTGAAAAAAGAAATTGCCGAGCGTTTACGCGCCTCAATCATCCTTACCGGTCCAACACTTGCGCGCTACGGAAGCGCCACCTTTCCGTTCCCCGGAGGATGTGTGCTTGGTGAGAGACCCATAGACCTCTTTTTGCAAGGATTCCGCGCACTTGGCGCTACGGTCGAAGAGAAGGACGACCTTTTTACTATATCGGGTAAACTCACGGGCGCTCGGATATTTTTTCCGTCCGTATCGGTCACTGCAACCGAGACGCTCATGCTCGCAGCCACCTTGGCGGAAGGGGAGACGGTACTGCAAAACGTGGCGATGGAGCCCGAGATAGTGACCCTTATAGGATATCTCAACGCCTGCGGGGCCACAATTGAGGGCGCGGGCAGCTCCACGCTTACTATCCACGGCAACAGCGGCAAACTCCTGCGCGCGGAGGGCAAGCCCTATGTCGTCCCTCCCGACAGGATAGAGGCCGGAAGCTTTATTCTCCTCGCGGCGCTTGCGGGTGATGAAGTGCGAGTGACGCGCTGTGAGCCCAAGCACTTAGGTGCCCTCTTCACACTTTTGCGCCGGGCGGGAGTCAAGCTTGAAGTGGGAGAGGATACTGTCTTGATTAAAGGTGGAGGACCGTACAAGGCGGTGTCGGTGCGCACGCACGAGTATCCGGGTTTTCCCACCGACCTGCAGGCGCCGATGGCGGTCTTTCTGACGCAGTGCGAGGGCGAGGCCACTATACTGGAAACGATATTTGACGGGCGCTTCCGCTACACCGACGACCTTGTCCGCATGGGGGCCGACATCACCGTAATGAATCCGCATAAAATTTTGATAAAAGGTCCGCGCTCTCTTAGCCGCAAAGAGCTAGAGAGTCCCGACCTACGCGGCGGGCTGGCGTACCTTATCGCCGCTGCTATCGCCGAGGGCACGA
>MEWV01000011.1 GCA_001775445.1 Candidatus Adlerbacteria bacterium RIFCSPHIGHO2_02_FULL_54_18 | reverse complement strand
TTGATGAAAGGAATGCGCCACAGATACCGCTCGTAGATCCAAAACAAGACGCCGATAATGACGACCGTGCTAGGGGCTTCTATGACACGCGATTGAGCAAGTAAATGCAATAATGTGACTGAAGAATTATTTAATGCGCTTTGGAGAACCTGCGCGAGCCAGGTCGCAGGAATAAGTGTGAGCGCGGTAAACAAGATATAGAAACCGGCACTGAGTTTGAAGGGGTGCATGTTAGAGATTAAAGGTGTCGCGCCACTTGCTATCGGCATCGGCTATTGAGCCCGCCTTGTACGCATCGAGTGCGAGGCCGAGCGACGTACTGAGCTGGGCAGCAAACCTTGATTTTCCGTTGGCATCCCAATTGTGTGCTATATCTTCTTTGCCGCACACACTTGGTATACCGAGCGCTACTAATGCACGAGGATTTAACTTTTTGAGTATTCCATCCGCGCCGACGATAAAAGTCTTGACTGGATCATCGTAGAAATGTTCGGTCGGCATACTATGTACAAGAGCCTCGACTTTGAATGAAGAAAAAACATCACGGTCGTCGCCAAAGTGGTTATATGCCCAGTTTTTAAACATCCGGACCGCAGGTTTATAGCGACCGAAAGTTGCTTTATTTTTGGCAACGCCATTTTCATAATGGAGACGCGGATGGTTGAGCTTCTCCGTAAAGGTACGGAACGAGTAGACAACAATTGGATCCTCAAGGTGGCTCCCCACTTGCACCGCAGGGATAACATCGGCATTAAACGCACCTCGCACTTTGATGCATTTGTCGCCTCGTGTGACTGTCCACGAGCTGTAGCGACCCTGACTGCGGAGCTTCTGCTCTATCTCCGCAAAAATGTTCTCCCACGGAATGCTTGTCGGGAAGCTCCTCCCCGTGTGTACACTACTGTAGGTATTTAGACGAATAGCAACTATATCAACATCGTTGATATCGGAGCGGGCGGTGTCGTTTTTGTATGAACCCTGCAAAAAGGTGTGGTGTGTATCGCCGAGCAGGTCTTGTATAAAGTTTTGCATTGCGGCGACCTCAGTAATTTTTGAGGCCGATGGACCTTTCGTAAGAGGAGTAGTGGCAGAATCGGAGACTTTGTGTGTAGCCATAATGAGTACAGATTTAGACGCTAATACTGCGCCGCTCCGGTCTTACCGTCAAGTAGCAAACCGCTCCCGATGGGGAGCGGTCGCGTAACACCTATGCCCGTTCGTGCGGAGGCGGTGAGATTCGAACTCACGATACCTTTCGGTATGCCACCTTTCCAAGGTGGTGGAATAAACCACTATCCGACGCCTCCTGCTTCAGGACCCTGTCGAGGGCCCAATGCGCACAAAATATAGCACAAAATAAAAGGGGCGGCTCGCTTGCGCGAGTCGCCCCTAACTCAGACCCGCATCGTCCTATTGTGCTTCCAGGATCGCGGGGAGTTCCAGTGATTGTTGAGGCCCGACTGGCTCGGTCCCCTTTCCTCGACACGACGCCCTTCGTGCCAGCGCCGCATTGCTTCTGCCCGTTCGGGCTCTCCGCTGTCGTGGTCCAACTCCTCGATGGGTTTGCCGTTTCTCAATACCGCCATTGGTGTTGTCTCCCTTTGTTGGCCCCGCACACGCACAGATCCTTCACAGACCATATCAGCATAGCCAAGGGTGTCAAGTCAAGCACTCTGGGGGGCCATGCGGCGTATATTGACTGTCGGCTGATCTCCGGCAGTAGCGCAGACCAAGGAGCAGGCCCCGTGCCTGCTCTTTATTTTTATATTACTTGCCCAAAAGCGCTTTGACACGCTCCTCCACCGGAGGGTGGGTCATAAAGAGTTTTGCCAGGCCGGACATTGCTTTAGCCGGGCCAAAAGGATTGCTGATAAAGAGGTGCGCGGTGGCGGTGTTTGCCTTGCGCAAGGCCGCGGGATATCCGCCTATTTTTTGGAGCGCACTCGCCAGGCCCTCGGGGTAGCGCGTAAGCAAGGCACCCGAAGCATCAGCCAAAAACTCGCGCTTGCGCGACACCGCCAGGCGGATGAGCGTTGCGGCAACGGGCGCGAGCACTATCATCACCACCGCCAGTATGGCAAGCGCCGGGTGGCCGCGGTTGTCGTTGCTGCCGCGCCCGCCAAAAAACGTCGCGCGCAAAAATATGTCGGAAATAATGGTAACAAACCCCACCAGCACCACCGCCACCGTGGCCACCAGCATGTCGCGGTTACCTATGTGGCTGAGCTCGTGCGCCAGCACGCCCTCGAGCTCGGAGCGCTCCATCATCGAAAGCAGGCCCGTCGTGACAGCGACCAGCGCATGCTCCGCATTGCGCCCGGTGGCAAAGGCGTTGGGCGCCGGGTCGTCGATTATATAAACCCTCGGCTTGGGCAGGCCCGCGGTTATAGCCAGGTTCTCTACAATATTGTGGAGCTCTTGATACTGCCGCTCGTCTGCCGGGTGCGCGCCCGCCATCTTGGCGGCTATCTTGTCGGAAAACCAGTACGAGCCAACGTTCATAAAAACGGCAAAGGCCACCGCCACGTAGAGCAGTGCCGGGCTCTCAAAGTAAAACGACACCGCCCAGCCCACGCCGATAACAATGAGTGCAAAGACAACCATCAAGACCCATGTCCTGGCTATATTTTCTGTTTGGTGTGTGTAGAGGTTGGAAGCCATTAGAAGCTGACCTTCACGGGTTCCCGCGCGGCAGCTTCCTCCAGCTCAAAAAACTCTCTTTGCTCGAAGCGAAAGAAGCCCGCGATGACATTGCCGGGGAAGGACTCTACAGCAGTGTTGAGGTCGCGCACCATTGTGTTGTAAAAGCGGCGCGACGCCTGGATCTTGTTTTCGGTATCGGAGAGCTCGCGCTGGAGCTCGAGGAAGTTGGTGTTGGCTTTGAGGTCGGGATATGCCTCGGCCACGGCAAACAATGACTTGAGCGCTCCCGTGAGCATGTTCTCCGCCTTGCCCTTGGCCTCTACGCCGCCCGCGTCCATCGCGGCCACGCGGGCCGCAGTTACCTTCTCGAGTGTGCCCTGCTCGTGCGCCATATAGCCCTTAACCGACTCGAGCAGGTTGGGGATAAGATCGTAGCGGCGCTTGAGCTGGACGTCGATATCGGACCATGCCTCCTTGGAGCGCTGTACCAGGCGCACAAAGCGGTTGTAGACCGCAATGACCCATGCCAATGCAATTACAATAATAGTCGGCACTACCCATGTGAGATGAAACATACCCTAAGTATAGCAATTCTGTGGGGATTGCAAGGGGAAACCCTCTTGCCGTTAGTAGTCCATATCACCCATGCCGCCGCCCGGCATCGGAGCATCCTTTTCCTCCTTCGGTTCCTCGGCAACCGCCGCCTCGGTGGTAAGGAGCATCGCGGCGGCTGATGCGGCGCGCTCGAGCCCCGTTCGGGTCACCTTAACCGGGTCTACGATGCCCGCCACCATCATGTCCGGCACTATCTCGTTTTTAACCGCGTCGTAGCCGGCGTTTCCTTTGGCCTGCTTAACCTTCTCCACCACAACGCCCGCGTCTGTTCCCGCATTCTGGGCAATCTGGCGCAGAGGCATCTCAAGAGCGCGCAGTACCACCTCGTAGCCGACACGCGCCGCAATGTCCATCTTGTCTTTCTTTTTTTCAAACCCTTCGGCAACTTTTTGTGCGGCCTTAACCAGCGCAACGCCCCCGCCAGCAACAATACCCTCCTCTATTGCGGCCTTGGTCGCATTGACCGCATCTTCGATTTTGAGTTTAAGATACTTCATCTCCGTCTCTGTCGCGGCACCGACGCGGATAATAGCCACGCCTCCCGAAAGTTTGGCGAGCCGCTCCTCCAACTTTTCTTTATCAAACTTGCTCGTCGTGTCCTCAATCTGCTTGCGCAGCTGGGCGATGCGGGCGTCTATGTCTTTTTTTGGCCCCTTGCCGCCGACTATCACCGTGCTGTCTTTGGTGGCAATAACCTTTTGTGCGCGGCCAAGCATCTCGAGCACCGCGTTCTCAAACTTAACACCTACCTCTTCCGAAATAACCTGTCCGCCGGTCATAGCGGCGATGTCCTGTAACATCTCCTTCTTGCGATCGCCATAGCCGGGGGCCTTTACCGCAAGCACATTAAAGGTCCCGCGGAGTTTATTGAGTACAAACGTGGTAAGCGCCTCTCCATCAACATCCTCGGCGATTATCACCAAATCTTTCTTCCCGGACTCGGCCACTTTCTGCAGTATCGGCAGTACCTCGGCGACGCTCGATATTTTTTTGTCGGTAATAAGGATAGCCGGGTCTTTGTAGACGGCCTCCATGCGGCCGGGATCGGTCACCATATAGGCGCTCACGTAGCCGCGGTCAAACTCGAGCCCTTCGACTACCTCTTTTTCTATACCAAGCGACTGGCTCTCCTCAACCGTCACGACGCCGTCCTTGCCCACCTCTTTTATAGTGTCGGCGATAATAGCTCCTATCTCCTCGGACTCGGCCGAAATGGTCGCCACATGGAGCACCTCCTCGTCGTTGCCTATCTTTTTTGCAAGCGACCTAAGTGCCACCACCGCCTCTGCTGTCGCGCTCTCAATCCCATGGCGCACCGCCATAGCCGAGAGTCCCGCTTCGGTGTGCTTCATCCCCTCTTCTATAAGCGCTTGCAGAAGCACAACACTCGTAGTGGTGCCGTCGCCCGCAATGTCGTTTGTTTTGCTCGCCACTTCTTTGACTATCTCGGCGCCCATATTCTCAAACTTATCCTTAAACGAAATTTCTTTGGCGATAGAGACGCCGTCGTTGGTGATAGTGGGGCCGCCGTATCCACGGTCGAGCGCAACATTGCGCCCGCGAGGACCAAGCGTAATCTTTACCGTGTTGCTTGCCTTGTCGATGCCTGATTTTAGCGCCCGGCGCGCCCGCTCATTAAATAAAATGTGTTTGGCCATAGTAGTAGTGAAATATTTTATTTGTTGATAACCGCCGTAATGTTGTCCTCGTGCACCAGCATATGATCGATGCCGTTTATCTTTATCTCATCGCCGTAGCTAAAGCGCACCCGCATTCCCACGCTGTAGGAAACGGGGATAAGCTTGCCCTCATCGTTCTTTTTACCGGGGCCGACGGCTATAATGACGCCCTCCTCCGACTTTTCTTTATTGGTGTCGGGGATAATAATTCCAAAAGAGGTCACTTCCTCCGGAGCGATGTTTCTTACAAGAACGCGGTCGCCTGCGGGACTCACGGGGAATTTGATAATTGAGGAACCCTTTTTATGCGGGTTTTGCGAGGCCTTTTTAGGGGCATTCTTCTTTACTTTCTTCTTCATAGTGAACGCACTATAAAAAAAAGCTTCCCATAAGTCAAGTTTGCGCTCCGGCAGGCACTATGCTAGGATTTCTCGTAATGGCCGTTTCGGTGGTACTCCCCTACATACAAATAGTACTGTCTGTGCTTTTGGTGACGTGCATCCTCCTGCAACAAACAGGAGCGTCGCTTGGGGGCGCTTTCGGCGGAGACAACTTTTCAGCCGGCTATCATACGCGCCGCGGCTCGGAGAAGTATCTTTTCTATGCCTCCATTATTATAGGAATCCTTTTTGCAGCGACGGCCTTCGTCGCGCTCTTTATCCACTAACGCCAGACACAAGACCGAAAACCGCACGCTTTTTGTCTTCTGCTTGTCGTTATGAAAGACCTTTGGCGCACAGTCGCTTCTGCAGTCCACTTGCCCCCACTAGACCGGGTGCAGGATACGATCGCACAGTTTGGGCGCGGCAGCCGCGCACTCTTTTTGTTCTTTTCCGCCCTGTTGGTGATAAGCAGTGCGGCGCTCCTCTACATGGTCAAAGAGCAGCTCGTAGTCCAGGTTCCGGCATACGGAGGAACGTTAACCGAGGGTATTATCGGCACGCCGCGCTTTATCAACCCGCTGCTCGCCATTTCGGACGCCGATCGCGACGTAACTGCGCTGGTGTACTCCGGCCTCTTGCGAGCAACCCCCGAAGGCGGATACGTGCCCGATATGGCCGAGAGCTATGACGTCTCGCCGGACGGTAAGACCTACACCTTTATACTGCGCGATGGTCTCACCTTTCATGACGGAAGTGCGGTAGGTGTCGACGACATTGTTTACACGGTCGGCAAGGCGCAGGACCCTGCACTCAAGTCGCCTGTGCGCGCCAATTGGGAGGGGGTGGTGGCCGAGCAAGTGGATGCGCGCACGGTGCGCTTTACGCTTCGAAAAGCATATGCTCCGTTTATCGAAAATCTGACGCTCGGCATACTCCCCAAAGCACGCTGGGGAGTGGTGACCGACGAGGAGTTCCCCTTTAGCGAGCTCAATCAGGAACCCGTCGGCTCCGGGCCTTATCGGCTCGGCTCTGCCTCGCGTTCTTCCTCCGGTATCCTTTCTACCTATACGCTCCGGCCCTTCGGCGGCTACGCTCTCGGTAAGCCGTATCTGGACTCGATTACTCTTAAATTTTTCCAGAGCGAGGGGGCTCTGCTCTCCGCGCTTAGCAGCGGCGATATAGATGCGGCAAGCAGTATCTCGCCGAGCAACCTCGACACTCTGCCCCAGAGCAACATCCGTACCTCGCCGCTCAACCGCGTATTTGGCGTCTTCTTCAATCAAAATCAATCAACCGTCCTGCGCGACGCGGTGGTACGAAAGGCCCTCAACGACTCTATTAACAGGGGCGATCTTGTGCAGGAAGTACTGGGCGGATACGGCACTCCGCTGCGAGATCCTGTCCCCCCGATGCTCCTTAGAGAGCTGCAACAGCAAGAGGAGGTGTCCGACAAGGATCTCGCGGCTGAGGCGCGCGAGCGGTTGATAGCTGCGGGATGGAAACCGGACGAAAATG
>MEWV01000010.1:7480-13039 GCA_001775445.1 Candidatus Adlerbacteria bacterium RIFCSPHIGHO2_02_FULL_54_18 | reverse complement strand
AAGATGTCCAACTTTACATCAACTCCCCCGGTGGCTCGGTTACGGCCGGCCTCGCTATCCTCGACACGATGAACTACATCAAGCCCGATGTTGCGACCGTGTGTGTGGGCATCGCGGCCTCGGCGGCGGCAGTTATTCTGGCCGCCGGGCAAAAGGGAAAGCGTTTTGCCTTGCCGAACGCGGAGGTGATGATCCACCAGCCGTGGGGTGGAGCACAGGGCCAGGCAACCGACATCGAGATTACAGCCAAGCACATTGTCGCCACCCGCGAGCGGCTCAATAAAATATTGTCAAAGGCCACAGGCCAGCCGCTCGAAAAGATAGAAAAGGACGTCGACCGCGACTACTTTATGATGGCGGACGACGCTAAAAAGTACGGGGTGATAGACGATATTTTATCTCATCAGTCGGTTACCACTAAAAAATAGGGGCGGTTTGCGGGAGGGGCGGTTTCGTAGTAATATAAAAGTGTTTGACCCTTTATGTATATGTATTCAATAACTTCCTACCATGTCATTAACACTCGTGTTCATACTGCTGGCGCTTGCAGCGCTTGTGGGTGCGGTCATCGGCTTTGTATTTCGCTGGCTGCTGGTCCTCTCTCGTAAGGGTTCGATAGAAGTAGAGATAAAGCAGATACTCTTCGACGCGCGCGAGGAGGCAAAGCATATTACCGAAGAGGCCGAAGAGCGGGCCAAAGAGGTCGCTACGGCGGCCGAAAGCGCTCTTGTCGAAAAGTCGGACAAGGTCTCCAAACAAGAGGAGCGCGTCTTTAAGCGCGAGGAGTCGCTCGACAAAAAGCAGGCCGATCTCGACCGTGAGGTAGAGCAGGTAAAGGGGCGCATCGAGGAGGTGCGCGCCATAAAGGAGCGCGCGGAGAAGGTACTCTCGGAGCGCGCGGGCCTCAGCATTGAGGCGGCAAAGGAGCAGATGTATGCGGAGCTCGAGCGCGAGATGAGCGACGACTTGATGGTGCGTGCGGCCAAGCTTGAGCGCGACGGGATGGAGCGCTTGGAGCGCCGAGCAAGAGAAATTTTGACCACCGCCATACACCGGCTCGGCAACTCGGTGGCCTCCGACACGATGGCGACCGCCATTACAATCCCCAACGACGACCTAAAGGGCAAAATAATCGGCAAAGAGGGCCGCAACATCAAGGCGTTTGAGCGTGCAACGGGGGTGGAGGTCATCATAGACGACACGCCGGGCTCAATCGTACTCTCCTCTTACGACCCTCTGCGCCGCGCGGTGGCGCGCGTCGCGCTCGAAAATCTTATAATCGACGGTCGCATCCAGCCGGCAAAAATCGAGGAGATAGTGGAGAAAGCAAAGCAGGAGGTAAACAAAATAATCAAAGAAAAGGCAGAGGCCGCCGCTTTTGAGACCGGGGTGCTCAACCTCGACCCTCGGCTTTTGATGATACTTGGGCGGCTGCACTTCCGTACCAGCTACGGACAGTCGGTGCTCCAGCACAGCGTTGAGATGGCCCATATCGCCGGCATGATAGCCGAGGAGCTGGGCGCCAACCCGGCCGTTGCGCGCGCCGGGGCGCTCCTGCATGACATTGGCAAGGCACTCGACCACGAGGTGCAGGGAACACATGTGGAGATAGGCCGCCGCATACTGGCCAAGTTTGGAGTACAAGAGGAGGTAATTAAGGCGATGCAGGCCCATCACGAGGAGTACCCCTACGAAACGCTGGAGTCCTACATTGTGCAGGTGGCAGACGCCATATCGGGCGGACGGCCGGGGGCTAGGCGCGACTCGGTTGAGCAGTATATAAAGCGCTTGCAGGACATCGAGCAGATAGCAAACTCTTTTGAAGGAGTGGAGAAGTCGTACGCCATTTCAGCAGGCCGCGAGGTGCGCGTGTTTGTGCGGCCGGAGGGCATGAGCGACTTCCAAGCGCGCGATCTGGCGCGCCAAATAGCCCTGCGGATAGAAAATGAGCTCAAATACCCAGGCGAGATAAAAGTGATGGTTATCCGCGAAACCCGCGCGATAGAGTTTGCACGGTAAAAACCCTCTATTGCAACGATTTTTGAGGGCGGTATACTACCCGCACAGGGTCTAAGGTATTAGTTAAGCATTATTTACACTATGAACAAGCAAGATGTCGCGGAAAAGGTGCATGCGATCTTGGGCACCACCAAGGCGGACGCCGAGCGCGCTGTCGAAGCGATGATCGAGTGTATCGTCGGCGAGCTCAAGCGCGGCGGCGAGGTCTCGGTCGCGGGACTCGGTATCTTTAAGACAAAGATAAGGGCAGCCCGCGCTGCTCGCAACCCCCGCACGGGCGCTACCGTGCAGGTCCCCTCGATGCGCGTGCCGAAGTTCCAGGCGGCCAAGGCGCTCAAGGAGGCGGTTAAGTAGGAAGATCCTCTCAAGACGAAAAAGTCCCGCCTTTTGAGCGGGGCTTTTTCGTATCCTGCGCTTATCGCAGGTCGGCAAGAGGTATGCGCACCTCAAAGGCGCCGACAGCGTAGGCCGCCACCTGGTAGGGCGGTATAAAGATAGCCAGTGTGTCGCCATCGACGACAAAGTTCTCGAAGTTTTGCACCTTCGGAGAGAGCCCTTCGGCAAAGACGGCTCCACTGAGATCGTCGGTACCTGTGCGCGCTTTAAGCTGCGCCGTTACGTTGTTTGAGACAAGCAAGGAGAGCTCCTCAAGCCAGTTGGGGTTGGAGCCGAGCACCTGCGAAAGCTGCACTTCGTTTCCCTCTTTGTCAAAAACAAAGGTCAGATAGTAGCCGTTGGGGTGCGCGCCAAGCGTGTCCTCGTAGATGGCGTAGCGGTAGGAGGCATAAGAGGGAGAGGCGTATGCTTTGTACTCCAACGCAAGTGCATACTTGCGGTCCCCGCCGAGACCCTGGATTTTTATATCCTCCGCAGTAAGCGCGTCGAAGTTGCTGTTTTGTTTAAACTCGGCAATGCGGTCGGCGAGCCGCTGCTCGATAGTATGACGCGCTTTGATGTCGGCGCTCCCCTCCAGCGCAGTGCGGCTGGGGTAGTAGGCATCTATCGTGTAGTAGGGCGCATTTTCGACATAGTAGTAGTCCCCTTCAGGAGTCGAGGTTCCCATAAGCACGGGGGTGTCCGAAAGCGGAGGCGTCGCGGGCGGCTGCACTCTCAAAAACCAAAACGCGAGCACGAGGGCCGCAAGCACCGAAAGCGCGGCAAGAAGTTGTTTGATAGACATACTGCTATTGTACAAGAAAGTAATTTTAAGACAAAATAGAGGCGACCCTACTTCGCTAAAGCTACGCGGGGCAAACGCGGGATTAGTTTAATGGTAGAACATCAGTTTTCCAAACTGATAGCGGGAGTTCGATTCTCCCATCCCGCACTACTTCGCTCCCTCGACGGGAGCTACGAAGTGCATGGCACTATAATGGATGACTCAACGGTCTAGGGAGTCCAGACCCCCTGAGTAGGTAACAAAATAGCCCAAATATGCTATATTATTCTCATGACTACGGCGGTTAAAAAGGAGCTAAAAAAGTTGGCCCGCGAGACCTTTCGTGAGGTGCTACAAGAAGAGCTGATGAAACAGCGTGGCTTGAGCGTGCTTGCCGTTTCTGACAAAGAGCAGAAGGAAATAAACAAACTCTATAAAAAGCCCTCCGGCCGGGCCGTTCGCACCACCCGCGTTCGCATTTAAACTAAATTCGTGGACTGGACGATCTCTCTTTCGCGCCAAGCCGACAAATTTCTTCAGCAAAGGCACCTGCCCGATGAATTCGCCATCGAGCCGGTAAAGAGGTCTATCCGTAAATTCTCAGGCGAGACGGTCGCAGTCAACCTCAAGCGGCTTACCGGTAAATGGACAGGATACTATCGTGCCCGAGTCGGCAAAATCCGCGTGATTTTTTCGATAGATTTTGAGAACCGCAGCGTACTTATCGAAGTAGTAGACAATCGCGGCAGTGCGTACCAGTAGATAAAAACAATAAAGCCACCTTGTGAGGGTACGCGTCCTTCAGCAAGTCGATGTAGAACTCGACTGCCACCCTTTGGACCACCTGCACTTGGGTGGTCTTTTTTTATGCTAAAGTTATTTTTCTGTCCCTCAGTGTCAACCTGCTCTTGAGACACACTAGCAGCCCCCGTATGCAACTCATTGATTCTATAATTTCATTGCTCAGCAAGGCGCTCGCGGCGCTGGTGGTCTTTGTCGCCATGCTCTTGCCCGCGCCGGCCGGATACACAGTCGCCACCCCACAGCCCGCGCCGACCGCAGCGACAAGCACCGGCAACACCAGCAGGGAGCAGTTCCCCGCCGCACAAACCGCCGCGCCACAAAAAGCGGCACCCACACCCAAAGCGGACGCGGTGGAAAAACCGGTGGCACCTCCCGCGCCCCAAACGCCTGCAGTACAAATACCGCTCAAGTCGCAGGAGCAGATCAACGTAGAGACGCGCAGCGCGCTCGTCAACATTCTTTGTCTCGCCAAAACAGGACTCCACGGCATCAGCGGCAGCGGCATCATAGTAGACAGCCGCGGGGTCATACTCACTAACGCGCATATCGGCCAATACCTTTTGCTCCGCGACTATCTCACGGCAGGCAACGTCGACTGCACTATACGCATCGGCTCCCCTGCCGAGCGCCGCTATCGCGCCACGCTGCTGTACTTGCCACCGGCGTGGATCGCCGACAACGCCTCCCAGCTCGTGGCCTCGCAGGCGAGCGGGAGTGGCCAGAACGACTACGCATTTCTCCTTATCGACAGCACCACCAACCCGCAGGCAGCACTGCCAACATCGTTTGCCCGCGTCGAAATGAGCCGCACCTACCCCGACATAGGCGAGGAAATGTTGCTCGCCTCCTACCCTGCTGGGTTTCTCGCAAGCGAACTTATAGAAAAAAGTTTATACGCGAGCTCGGCTGTCACCTATGTGACGCGACTGTTCGCCTTTGGCGACAATGTAACCCAAGTAGACCTCTTCTCTATCGGAGGGACAGTGCTCTCGCAAGCCGGTTCATCTGGCGGCGCGGTGGTACGGCTCGGGAGCGGAAAGCTCGCAGGGCTTATAGCAACCGCGACGGTTGCCGCCTCGACCGGAGAGCGCGACCTGCGCGCGGTGACGCTCTCACACATTGATGAAAGCTTGGCATTGCAGGGCATGGGCGGCATCATAGCACTCCTCTCCGGCGACCTCGCGGCAAAAGCAGCCGCGTTCGAAGCAACGTTGGCGCCCGCCGAGCGCGCGGCGCTCATAAAAATATTGGGGGGTAATTAAGTCCGCCACCGGGCAAAGATTCCGCAGGGGAGTAGGCGGTTTATCCCGAGCGCAGTTGAGGAGCCGGACTCTTCAATACCCAAATCACCATACTCAATAGTGCCGCCGTACTTTTTTTCAAATCGTTCCAGATTGTAGGCAAATGCGAGCGGTGAGTAGCCGGCGGCATAGCCGTTTATCAAAACAAAGAGGGGTTTTTCAGACAAAAGTTCTTCGCACAGAGCAAGGAGCTCTAAAAAGTTCTCTTCAAACTTCCACAACTCCCCCGCCGGCCCGTGACCGAATGCCGGCGGGTCCATAATAATTGCGTCGTAC
>MEWV01000010.1:7261-7417 GCA_001775445.1 Candidatus Adlerbacteria bacterium RIFCSPHIGHO2_02_FULL_54_18 | reverse complement strand
GGTTTTTTATCAAGCCCCGAGAGCTGTGCGTTTTCCCGCGCCCACGCAACCGCCGTTTTGCTCGCGTCCACATGCATCACACTGGCGCCGGCTGCTGCTGCAGCAAGAGTCGCGCCGCCGGTATAACCAAAAAGATTTAGAACATTCGTCGGTTTT
>MEWV01000010.1:6805-7252 GCA_001775445.1 Candidatus Adlerbacteria bacterium RIFCSPHIGHO2_02_FULL_54_18 | reverse complement strand
ATTTTATTGGCCAGCCGTCTAGTAGGTCAGACCTGCTAGATTGCCACTCTCCCCCATTCCCCTTCCGTATGTAGCGGCCGTGGGCTTTCCCCCACTCCCCCGCCCCCAACTTTTTCTCCCATAGGGCTTGCGGATCTGGGCGGATTAGTACCACCTCACCGAAACGCTCGAGCTTCTCCTCCCGTCCGGAGTCGAGTAGCTCATATCCTTCCGACGGTTTCGTGGTGAGATTTATCCGTTCCATATAATTTTAAGTGGTCGGGGCGCCGAGAATCGAACTCGGTCTGTCTGCTCCCAAAGCAGATGTACTACCGGTATACTACGCCCCGAATGTCTTTTACTGTCCTTTAAAAACCTCCTTACAGTATCACGTTTTCGAGTATCTCGACACGGGCTTTTCGTGTCTCAAAGTCCAGATACACACACGCTACATCAACCCTCCACGGG
>MEWV01000010.1:0-6794 GCA_001775445.1 Candidatus Adlerbacteria bacterium RIFCSPHIGHO2_02_FULL_54_18 | reverse complement strand
AACCTTTCTATCCAGGAGATAGGTCTGGATAGCCCGATGCAGACGATGGAGCTTGGCCGGATGGACGTTTTCCTCAGGTCTGTAGCCCGCACCCTTCGACAGAACCTCAGGGTGAATCGGCCAAGAGGCCGATTCACGTGAAACGCTCTTTACCTCAACAAAACTAAGCAAATTCCCTTTTTCGGCCACAATATCTATCTCTCCCCATTTGCGTAGATAATTGCGCTCAAGTATCCGAAATCCCTTTGTTTCTAGGTATTTGCAGGCAACCTCCTCTCCAATATCACCTATTTTTCGTTTTGGGCTAGGCATGGTTCACGTGTAACATCTAAAAGTGTTTCTTAAGAAACGTTTTTAACCTTTCAAGTACAAAAAGTCGTGAAGGACAGCATTTTGTGCCAATCTGAGTGTCTTTTAGTGCACATATCCCCATAGTTATCCACAAGAAATATGATTTTCTCCTTAATTTTTGGGCTTTTTTCTATCCACACCCTGGATGTCTCTGAGCATCTGTGCCGCTATTTTTGTCTACTAGTGCGCCCGGAGGGAGTCGAACCCCCAACCCCTTGGTTCGAAGCCAAGTACTCTATCCATTGAGCTACGGGCGCCTGCGCCCATAAATAGGCGTAAGTTCATCCTATCAGAAAATCGTGTTATATTCATTCGCGAAGCCCCTTAATAATCACTCTGCGGATATGGTTTAGTGGTAGAACACGTCCTTGCCAAGGACGAGATCGGGGTTCGATTCCCCGTATCCGCACTACTTCGTTTACTTAATCACACTATGGAAATACGCCCCAGCAAAATACCTGCAGAGGTAGCGCAGGTCACCAACACCCTCGAAAAAGCCGGTTTTGAGGCCTGGATAGTAGGGGGGTGCGTCCGCGACCTGTTCTTAGGCCGCACGCCAAAGGACTGGGACGTGACCACCAATGCCGCTCCCGAGAAGATACAGGGCATATTTGAGCATACCTACTACACCAATGAGTTCGGCACAGTAGGTGTAGTAAACGACGCTACCGAAGACGAGCGGCTAAAGGTGATAGAGGTCACACCTTACCGCCTGGAGGGGGAGTATAGCGATGCCAGACGGCCCGACAGCGTGCAATTTAGCCCTCATATCGAAGATGATTTGAAGCGGCGCGACTTTACCATAAACGCGATGGCCTATAGCGCCTCTAAAGGACAACTACTCGACCTCTACGGCGGCATAAAGGACCTCGAGGCGCGTCTTATACGGGCCGTGGGGGACCCTGTGGCACGTTTTGGGGAAGATGCGCTCCGGATTATGCGCGCAGTGCGGATTTCTGCCGAATTGGACTTTGAGTTGGAACCGCGGACAAGGAGAGCGATGCGCGACTCGGCCGCCCAGCTGGAAAAGATATCCAAAGAGCGTATCCGGGACGAGTTTGTCAGGATAATCAACTCACCTCATATCAAAAGAACTCTTGTTTTAAGCCACGAGTTGGGTATTTTGCGCTACATAGCTCCCGAGCTCGAACTGGGCGTGGGGGTAGAGCAAAATCAGGCGCATAGTTTTGATGTTTTTGAGCACAACCTCCGCACAGCCCAGCACGCGGCCGACAAGGACTGGGATTTTATAGTCCGGCTCTCCGGCCTCTTCCACGACGTGGGTAAACCGGCCTCCCGCCGCTGGTCGGAGGAGAAGCGGGACTGGACCTTCCACGGCCACGACGTGGTGGGAGCCCGGATGACCAAAAAGATACTTGAAAACCTCAAATTTTCACGTGAAACAATAGATAAGGCCTCTTCTTTGGTACGCTGGCATATGTTCTTTAGCGACCCGGCGGTCGTTACACTCTCGGCGGTGCGCCGCATAATCACCAACGTGGGTGCGGAACATATTTGGGATCTTATAAACCTGCGCATATGCGACCGGATAGGCACGGGGCGACCAAAGGAGCAGCCCTTCCGACTCCGCAAGTACCAGGCGATGATAGAGCAGGCCCTGCGGGACCCTATTTCAGTAGGAATGCTCAAAATAGACGGGCGGAGGATTATAGAGATGGGGGAGGGGCCGGGGCCCCGGATAGGGTGGACATTGCACGTCTTACTAGAGGAGGTTCTGGAAGATCCGGCCAAGAATACTGCAGACTACCTGGAGGGTAGGGCGGGGGAGCTGCTGCACATGGAGGATCAAGCACTCCGAACTATAGGAGAGGAGGCCAAAGGGACAAAGGCGGCGGCCGAAGAAAAGGAAATAAAGGACATCCACAATAAATACTTTGTGGATTAAAGGACAATATACGAACAAAGTTGTCCACACCCATGTCCTTTACACTGTCCTTTATGCGCGTATAGTTACTGAAGAAAAACGTTTCCGGTCTAGCGCGTTTACCCTGTCGCGCCGGGCACGAAAACAAAATGTTCTTCGGTCAATCGCGCGCGCATCGTGCAATCTTCTAAATACACTTCTTGTTAGCATGGCGGCTAGGTCCCAAACTTAGACAACTATTGTAAACAAGGCCACACCGCTTCTGCGGGAAATCGATTTAGATAATTGCACAAAACCCCCGCACCTCCATGGCGGGGGTTATTCGTACCCAAAATAAAAGGTGTCACCTTTTATTTTTTAGCGAGAGCCCACACTGCATTAAAAAATTGGCGGTAGCCGTCGGCCACTTCTTTGCCACTGAGCGTAAAGTCGAGCAAGGTGTCGCCGTACACGGCAAACGTTACGTTGTTCGGGCGTACTTCTATACTTATTTTGCCGAGCGAGAGGCCGGGCAGAATGCGATAGGTAAAATTACGCTCGTTCTGCTCGCGCTTTTGCAAGCGCTCGCGCTGTGCCTCGGTGCCCAAGTATCTAAACCCGAGATTTTTCTCCAGCCATACTCTTTTATATTCGGCCCACATACCTGTCTCGGTAAAAGTTTTTTCGTACCGCTCGGTCTCGCTCCCCACAACGTCGATGATCGTATTGTCCGGCACTTGTGTGAGCAGCTCTATCTGGTGCGCCATAAACGCCGCGTCGCCTTGGTATACCTCGAAGTCCTGCTCGTGCACTCCGGCAAAGCGGCTTTGCAGCTCTTTGGCGACCGACTGCGCCGCGAGGCGCTTCTCCTCTATTAATGACATCAGCCGGGTAGGGGCGTTGGCGCTAAACTTCTTGCGTCCGCCCTGGATAACGTGTTTGGCGAGCCCCAAGTCCTCCAGTTTGGCCAAAGCGGCGTAGACAAACTGCCCGTGGAGGCTCGTAGCCCGTATAAGGTTGCTGGTGCCGGTGTCGCGGCGGGGTAAAAGTGCCAAATAAACGGCGGCCTCCTTCTCGCTCAAACCGAGCTCTTGGAGCTTGTTTAGCAAGTCCTTGTTCCCCGCTTCATCAATAATTTTTGACATATATGTATTTAAAGTTTGTTTTACATAGCTATTCTATCACTATTTCATCATCAATACAACTTGACAAATCCCCATATTACGCTATACTTATTCCAGAAAGTAAAGTTCATCCACAACCTGGGAGGCTATTATGGCTATCAGCAAGCTCGACCTTCTCCATGCAATCCGCTACGCCTCTGAGGACACATTTGGAGGGGAAATGACTCCAACTCAGGCTCTGGCGAGGTCTCGTCGCTTCAATCCGGAAATCCCGGATACCGAAGCCGCAGTCAAAGCGGTGGAGGCGGGTGCCAAATTCTATTGGGACTCGGAAGAATGGCGCGCAGCGTTCGAGCCGGTCTGGCAGCAATGTCAGGCGGCGGGGCAAGCGGCAACAGGAGCGGGCTGATATCCCGCTTGGCAACAGAAGTTCCTCAGGTCGGAAGACTGCTGGGACAAAACTATCAACAAACTGGGCCAACGCAAATGTTGGCCCCTCACTTGAGAATTTGAAATCAGTTCGAATTCTCATCGAGATTCAGTTCTTCACAACTTAAACCGGCCGCTCATTCCGAGCCGCCAATCCCTAGGAGGGGACCATGCGTAAGTCAGACTCGAAGTCTAAGTTTTTGAATGGTCTCGGCGACCTCGTCGAGATTTACAAGAAATGGCTCATCACGAAGCCAGACAGTGCAAAAAAACTTTTCCTCGACAACAACGGGGTAATGACCCCTCAAGGCTTCGCCATTGAAGCCATCGTTGGCACGTCGTGCCATACCAAAAATCTCGCGCACACACTCGCAATGATCGAGTGGGCATGGGAGGACGCGCAAAAAAATGCTGAGCCATAAAGCCACAAACCGCAGAGAGCAATCTCTGCGGTTTTTATTTTTCTATTTCAGCTCAATCACCACCGGGCAGTGGTCAAAACCACTTACTTCAAAATATCGAGAAGCGGTTTAAATCGGTACAACTTTGCACGATTAAGGCGGTAGGGCATCTCCTCAATTTTTCCATCTTTAACAAGCATTTGTATAAGGCGTTTGATTGTAATATCCGTTGCCTTCGTCTGCTCTAAAACCATAGGGGTTGTAAAAACGGGCGATTCAAAAAGAAAATCCAAGAAAGGGATAAGGTAAGGGGACTTACTGACTCCAAAGCTGGCGCGCATAGAGTCATACAGGGTATAAATGCGCTCAACTAAGGTTTGCGTCTCTTGTAATTGCGCCGCAACAGATTTAAAAAAGAATTTAAGCCAAGGCTCGATTCGTCCGGACTCATCAACATCGTGTAAAGCTTCGATGTATTCATCCCGATTTGCCTCCATATAACCGCTCACGTAGAGAATGGGCTTTGAGAGTCTATTACTTTGATGCAAAACCAGTGGAATTAAAAGTCTACCTATACGGCCGTTACCGTCTTCAAAGGGGTGTACAGCCTCAAATTGGTAGTGGGCGATACCAGCCTTTATAAGGCTATTTTCCTTCCCTTGCTTTAAATAACAAAGAAGGTCTTCGACATAGTCATTAACAAAATGCGCCTCGGGCGGGACATATATAGCCTTTTCGATAGGATCCCCGTGTTTTTTTGCAATCCATACAGGTCCTTTTCGAAACTCTCCTAACGTTCCCTTGTGGCGAGTATCTTTAAGAAGAATTTCATGTAGTGTTTTTGCGAGATGTTTTGAAAGCTCGCGATTTTTCTTTAACTCCCTAATAGCAAAGAGCATCGCAGTCCTGTAGTTAGAAACTTCCGCAATGTCTGCATGTTTTGTGGTTGCGCCTGCCTCGTGCAAGAAAACATCGGAAACTGTACTTTGCGTTCCCTCTATTTTTGAACTCACCGTAGCTTCCTTTGCAGTCAAGGGAGAAATAAGAAGCTCAGAATTGTGCAGTTTTTTTTGTGAACCCTCAAGCAGCCCCAGCGCATATTCAGCTTCGGCTTGCTCAGAAGCAAACTGATTATAGTCGAGCTTGAGACCATCTTCACAGAGTTTTTTTGGATTATGGTGTCTGACGGCCATATTTAAAGCCTAAACGAAGTACATCAAAATGTCAATATTCTGATATGTTTCGTTTTCAGAGGCATAACAAGTGATAGGTTTCCTCAATTCTTAAGTTCAATCACCACCGGACAGTGGTCGGAGCCCATTACGTTAGACAAGATGCTGGCGGACTTTAGGCGGGGGAGGAGCTTTTTTGACACAAACCAGTAGTCTATGCGCCAACCGACGTTACGCTCGCGCGCCGCCCGCCAGTGCGTCCACCAAGTATAAAAACCATTTCCTTTTTTATTAAATACCCTAAAACTGTCCACAAAACCTGCTTCTATTATTTTATCGATTCCCTCGCGCTCCTCTTTTGTATATCCGTGCTCGCCCTCGTTCTCTTTTGGGTGGGCGAGGTCGTCGGGAGTATGCGCCACATTGAGGTCGCCGCAAAACACCACCGGCTTTCCTTGTGGTGAGCTTGTCGAACCATTCTTTTCGAGCCGCTTGAGGTATTCCAAAAAAGCCGGGTCCCATTGCTTCTGGCGCAGCTTCAGCCGCGAGAGATCGGGCTTGGAGTTGGGCGTGTAGCTCGTGACTACAAAAAAATCACCTAACTCGACCGTTATAACCCGCCCCTCGGCATTGGGGTCGCCATAGCTGTCCTCGTGCAACTTATACTTTTTGCACAGGTCCTCAGGCAGGCCCATCAGAACTTTTTTAACAATCTGTTTATTTTTATTCGTTTTCACGAATATCGCCGTGCCGGAGTAGCCCTTTTTTGTGGCGCTGTTCCAGTACTCTTCATACTCCGACAAATCGATTTCGGCCTGCCCGCGCTCGGCTTTTGTCTCCTGCAGACACAGCACGTCGGGCTTCTCTTTTTTGACAAGGGAGTGAAAATCGCCCTTCTTAACCACCGCGCGTATGCCGTTTACGTTCCACGAAATGAGTTTCATATCACTTTCTTCTTTTACCATGAAAAGCGCGGTGCACCTCGCGGAGATGTTTGTCGGTAACGTGCGTGTAGATCTGCGTGGTGGCGATGTTTTGGTGGCCGAGCAGCGCCTGCACCGAGCGCAAATCGGCGCCGCTTTCGAGCAGGTCGGTGGCAAAGGAGTGCCTGATGATGTGTGGGGTGACCTTGCGCGTGATGCCCGCCCTGACTGCGTGCTGTTTGACAATGCGCTCGACGCTGCGCGCCGTGAGCCGGGTGTCGCGGGCACCCTTGGACGCCCGGCCCATTTGTACGAACAGTGCGTCGCCCAAGTCGCTACGCGCGGCCTCCCACGCGCGCAGGGCCTGCTTGGCAGCGGGGGAGAGGAAGACGACGCGCACCTTCTCCCCCTTGCCTCGCACGCTGAACTCGTCGCGGGTAAGGTCGAGGTCGCGGTTGAGGCCCACCAGTTCCGAAACCCGCAAGCCGGTGGAGAAAAAGAGCTCCAACATCGCCTTGTCGCGCAAAGAG
>MEWV01000009.1 GCA_001775445.1 Candidatus Adlerbacteria bacterium RIFCSPHIGHO2_02_FULL_54_18 | reverse complement strand
GACGCTCTCTACAAACTCAACATCAACTTCGACTCCGACGAAGCGGTGCGTTTTTCTGACGAGTCGATGGAGGCGATTGCCTATCACGCCATACTCTCCTCGGCGCTCCTTGCGAAAGAGCGCGGTACCTACGAGACGTATAAGGGCTCCAAGTGGGACCGCGGAATCTTCCCCCAAGACACTCTTGCTCTGCTCGAACAGGAGCGCGGCACCACTATTGATGTCCCGCGCCACGAGACACTTGAGTGGCGGTTGGTGCGCGAGGCGGTGAGGCAGTGGGGTATGCGCAACTCAAACACGATGGCCAACGCTCCAACGGCCTCGACCGCCAATATCGCCGGCTGCTACCCGACAATCGAACCCATTTACAAAAACATCTATGTCAAATCCAACATGGCGGGCGACTTTATGATAGTCAACGAGTTTCTTGTAGAAGACCTAAAACGCCTCGGCCTGTGGAGCGCCGACATGCTCGAAAAGATAAAATTCTACGACGGATCGATACAGGAAATAATGGAGATCCCTCCGGCGCTGCGCGATAAATACAAAGAGGCATTCGAGATTGAGCCGCAATGGCTCATCAAGGCCGCCGCCTACCGCGGACGCTGGATAGACCAGTCGCAGTCGCTCAACATCTTCTACGGCGGAACCTCTGGGCGCATACTCTCTGAACTATACCAATATGCGTGGGGCCTGGGGCTAAAAACCACCTACTACCTGCGTACTATGGGCGCCTCACGCGTAGAAAAGTCGACGGTCAATATGGCAAAATTTGGCAGCACGACAAAACAAGACGGGAGCAACTCATCGGTGGCCTCGACTATAATCGTCGAGGAGAGAGTGATGATGCTGTCGCAAAGTGGGATTGAGAGCTCGCGCTCCAGTATAAATGATACAACCCATTCTGTACCCTCTCCCATGAGCGTGGGAGAAGTGGCCGCTATTGTAGAGGCCGAACAGGTGCGCGCCGGGCAACTCGACCTGATAGAACTTGCCAAAAAAGCTCCGGCGGTCAACTCATCCCCCGCCACCTATGTGTCAAAAGGGATTCCCGCCTTCGGCGAAAAGACAGTCGTCCCCACCCTGGGCAAAGTCGAAATAGTAGGCGAAACCTGCGAATCTTGTAGCGCGTAAAAATATGGAAAAAGATACAAAACAAATACTTGAGTTAATGGTTGAGCGCTTTGACCAAGTGGATAAGGAACTTAAGGATATAAAGAAGTCCCAGGGTCATATGGAGCAAGATATCTTAGTGATGAAAGAAGATGTCGATGCTATCGCAAAGACAGTAAGTCGGGATGCCAGAACGCTCATTACCCACGGTCGACGGATAACTCGTCTGGAACGTAGTCAGTACTAAATAAAAAAAGCCCCGAGCGAGAAGCCACAGATACTGTAACACTTCTGCCATAATATTCAACCCTATCATGTTTTAAGTAAGTGTTTTTTGGTGAGCAATCCCCTTGCCCTTTGCCATGCCAGACACGTAAAATGTAGACACTTATGGGAGTTATAAACGGCGGCGGCTCGACAGACCCAAACAAGATTTTGCCGATGAAGTATCCGTGGGCGCGTACGCACTACAAAAAAGGCGTTGCCAACAACTGGGTACCCGAGGAAGTTTCTATGCAACAAGATGTCGAGCTGTGGAAGAAGCCCGGCGCTTTGAGCGAAGATGAACGCCGGATGATCCTCTGGAACTTGGGCTTCTTTTCTACCGCCGAGTCCTTAACCGCAAATAATCTGGTCTTGGCAATCTACCGGCACATCACCAACCCCGAGTGCCGACAGTATCTCCTGCGACAGTCCTACGAGGAGGCAGTACATACCGACACTTTTATCTACTGCTGCGACACGCTCGCTCTCGACCCCGACGAGATATACAAAATGTATGAGACCATCCCCTCAATCAAGGAAAAGGATGACTTTGTGGTGGAGATGACGAAGTCGGTCTTTGACCCGAACTTTAAGACCGACAGCTTGGAAAATATCCAAAAGTTTGTCCACGACTTAGTGGGCTACTACGTCATTATGGAAGGGATCTTCTTTTATGCGGGGTTTGCAATGATGCTTAGTATGCTGCGTAAAAACAGGATGGTGGGAGTGGGAGAGCAGTTTCAGTTTATCCTCCGCGACGAGTCGGTACACTTGGCCTTTGGCGCCGACCTTATAAACACCATTGTGCAAGAAAATCCGGCCATCTGGACCGTTGAGTTTAAAAAAGACCTTGTAGAAAAGATAAAGCGTGGCGTCGAGCTGGAAAAAAAGTATGCCGAGGATGCCCTGCCGCGCGGGGTGTTGGGGCTCGCCCCCGCTTCGGTAAAACAGTATGTCGAGCATGTCGCCGACCGTCGACTCGAGCGCATCGGTCTGGAGCGGCAGTATCACAAAGACAACCCCTTCCCCTGGATGAGCGAGATCATGGATATGCCCAAGGAGAAGAACTTTTTTGAGACGAGAGTTACAGAATATAAGACCGGGGAACTAGACTGGTAGTATGATATAGTAACGATGACATGGAGGAGAGACTACAACGAATCGAAGAAAAAGTAGACACACTGGCTAAGGTAGTTACCGCTACCAGCAAGGCGGTTGATGACCTAACCGCCGCGGTGGCGCAGGGATTTGTGCACATGGAGACAACTATGGCAACAAAAGCGGAGATGAATACCGGTTTTGAAGGAGTAAATGGAAAAATAGAAGGCCTGCACCGCCGCATGGATGCGGAACTAGAACAAAAGAGAACGATAGAAGACCGTGTTTCAAAAATAGAAATAGAAGTGTTTCCTTCGTTGGCGAAATAAAGCGCCCGCTCCAAGAATTATTTCAAGCTTTTTTCAACGCTGTACTCGCCCACTTTGGTGCGGAGGATATGCAGGGCAAGGGCGGGGCATCCAAGCTCGACCCCGAGCCCGTGCGCAACGGATCGCGCGTAGGTGCCGCTGGTACACTCGATATGCACGGTAACCGCGGGGAAGAAGCGATCCCCTTCTTTTTTGAGATGCTGGCGCCAGAGGCGCAATACTTCTTCTTGCCGAAAGTCCCCGGTGACACGCGAGACACCGTCTTCGATATAGTTTAGGAGCATCGACTCGGACACTTTGTACATCTCAATAATGTCGATGTGGTAGATTGTCACCGAGCGGCTCGGCATAACAAGAGCACCCAGCGCATTGTTACGCGCCCATGCAAAGAGAGATTTACCCTCGACCGTCTTGCTGCTGTAAGGCGGGTACTCCTGGTCAATATGCCCACGAAACTCATTGAGCCCTTTTTGTATTGCAACGCGCTCTATCTCCTGAGGGTCTCCTGTTTCCATCACGCGGCCGAGGATGTCGTAGGTGTCGGTGGAGAAGCCAAAAAGTATATCGAGCGTGTACTCTTTAGATAGTTCTAGATACGCGTCGCGGCGCTTATTGGCGGAACCCACCAGCGCAAGCAGTACCCCCTCGGCCATAGGGTCGAGCCGACCCGCATAGGAGAGCACCTCGTGCTCGTAGTGGGGCTTTTGCACCCGCAGACGCTCCAGCCGCTCCAGAGGCGTCTCGCCCAACTGTTTGTAGAGGTTGAGCACCTGGCCCGCAGTGCTCTTGTGCGCCTTGAGCGCATCCATACCGTGTAGTGTGCTGGGAACATTTGCCATTTCTGTTAGAATACCAAGCAACACCCCGTATGTCCAAAAACCGCATTTCAGAAAAATTGTCGACCGAGCCGTACAAGGGCGTACGCGACTTCTACCCGGAGGACCAGCAATTTTTGACCTATCTGTTTTCAACTATCCGCGGGGTCGTCGAGCGGGCCGGGTATGTCGAGTATCACGCATCGGTGCTGGAGCCCGCCGAACTGTACACCTCCAAAGGCGCGGATAATGCCGAAATTATAAATGAGCAATCCTATACATTTGTCGACCGCGGTGGCCGGCAGGTTGCCCTGCGTCCGGAAATGACACCTACCGTGGCGCGGATGGTCGCGGCGCGCCGCCGCGAACTCGCCTTCCCCCTCCGGCTCTACTCGCTCCCCAACCTCTTCCGCTACGAGCGACCGCAACGTGGCCGCTTGCGCGAGCACTGGCAGCTCAACGTGGACCTCTTCGGCAGCCGCTCGCCGCTTGCCGATGCCGAAATAATTATGGTCGCCTACGAACTTATGCGCGCTTTCGGCGCCTCGGAGAGCGACTTTGTGGTCAAGGTCGGCAGCCGCGCCTACATTGACCACGTGGCGCAAGAGAACGCCCTCTCAGAGGAACAAACAAAAAAGTTGTTGGGGCTCTTGGATAAAAAACAAAAAATATCCGAGCACGACTTTAGCGTGGGACTGCGCGAGCTTGGGGTAAGCGAGTCCGTGCTCTCGCCGGAGAATCCGCCGCCGGAGGTTGTCGAACTACTAAAGTACTTTGGCGACGCGGGGGTCGGCACTGTCGTGTACGATCCTTCTGTAGTACGCGGCTTCGCCTACTATACGGGAATGGTGTTTGAGGTCTTTGACACCCATCCGGACAATACTCGGGCGCTCTTCGGCGGCGGCCGCTACGACAATCTGACAGCCCTGTTTGAAGATGCCTCGCCTGAAGGCGGAGTACCCGGAGTGGGCTTTGGCATGGGCGATGTCACTATCCGCGACTTTCTTGCGGTGAGAGGCCTCCTGCAGCCCTATGTGCCCCCCACGGCCGTGTACATCGCCGTAACAAGCCCTGATCTTGCAGTGGAGGCCCAGGCGCTCGCCGGCACCTTGAGACGAGAGGGGGTCAATGTTGCCGTCGATTTTGGAGAAAAGAAGCTCGGCGACCAAATAAAAACGGCGGCCAAGCACAAAATCCCCCGGCTGATAGTCGTCGGAGAAAACGAGCTTGCCACAGGCGTGTTTAGTATAAAAAATTTGGAGACAGGGGCAGAGGAGCAGGTGCCGCAGGAGGAACTGTCTCGCTATTTTAATACTCTATGAAGCGCCTTACGTTTGATATAGAGACAGAGGGGGACTTCCGCGCCAACGGCGACTTTTCAAACCTTGAGGTCACCGTCGTCGGCGTACACAACAGCGAAACCGGAGCACTCATGGGATTTTATAAAGACGAGCTCCATAAAATGTGGCCGCTTTTTGAAAGCGCGGACATAATAGTCGGATACAACTCCGACCATTTCGACATCCCGATACTCGGCAAGTATTACGCGGGCGACCTCACCAAAATAAAAAGCGTCGACCTTCTAAAAGAAGTAAAAAATGTTTTGGGCCGGCGGCTCAAACTCGACAACCTCGCGGGGGCAACGCTCGGTCGCAATAAAACGAGTGACGGGCTTGAGGCACTGGAGTGGTGGAAACAGGGTTTGCGAGAGAAAGTCCGCGACTACTGCCTCGCCGATGTGGCTATCACCAACGATTTGTATGAGTATGCAAAAAAACACGGGTCGCTCAAGTATCGCGACTACGACGGCGTGCGCGAAATAAAGCTCGACACGAGCCAGTGGGAGACAGTGCCAAGCGGCTCCCCCACCCTTACCCATACTTTGCCGTTTTAGTTTCGTATTTAAAAAAGAAAGCACCCGCCCCTTCATTAGGGCGGGTGTCGAACTTGGTACCGTCAGCGTTTTGCACCGACTTTTTTCTTATTTTTTTTGCGCTTGAGGGGCTGGCACTCCGGCGGCTTTGATTGCCGGAGTATTGCCTTTTCTGCCACATTCTTCGGCAGCCGATAGAAGTGATGTTTGCCGACAATGTCGACGAACACCAGATTCTTTTTGAACCAGCAGACATTCCGTCTGACGGAATGTGCTGGCCGCAAATAGAACCGCGCGAGCTGGAGGTCGCCCTCCGGGATAAATTTTCCCTCACGCACATCTTCCGCTGCAGCTTTGGCCTGTACCCAGAGCGCCTTGTGTGCCGGCGGCTTATGGGTACCGCGTTTAATCGTCCAGGAAAACTCCGGGACAACCCCGCCCTTGCGTTTAAAGCGCTTGTGGTAAACGACATTGCATATCGTCGCACCACCCCACTGCGCCTTATTATCCTTGGCACGCATCATGGTGACGTACGCCACCATACGCTGGCCGTCCAGTGGTTCGCGCGCCGCTGATGCCTCCCAATACGTATTGAGAGCCAAGCACATCCCCTCGGGGGAAAGCCGCGGTGTACGCTCGATCCACCAGCTTAAAATCATCCCGACCAGCGCTGATAACAAAAGTGCCATCAACACAATTTTGTATCGAACTGACATCGTTTTCCTCCAGCTCTTTAGGGGGGTTCTTTCTAAGTTTTATTATATCATAGACATAGAACATTTGTCAAGACCTGTTGCAGGGCTCAAATACTAGGTAAAATGGAAATATATGAAATCCCAATACGTGTTGCCTATTACCATTGTGCTCGCTGGCGGGTTGATAGCCGGGGCGGTTTTTTTGGTCGGAAAGAGTTCAACTCCGGGAGGAGGAAGCGGCACCGAACCAAAAACCGTACGCGAGTATACGCCGGGCGTAGACCATATCCTCGGCAACCCGCAGGCGCAGGTTAAGATCGTTGAGTATCTCGATCTCGAGTGTCCGCATTGCAAGACCTTCAACACCACTATGCATCAGATTATGGATTACTACGGCAAGACAGGAAACGTTGCGTGGGTGCAGCGTCCCTTCCCGCTTGCCACTATCCACACCAAAGCGCCGCAGGAGGCGCACGCCGCCGAGTGCGCGGCCGACCAGGGCGGCGACACGGGCTACTTTGCCTACACCGACAAACTCTTCGAGGTAACCCCGAGCGACAACGGGCTCGACCTTGCGCAACTCCCGATCATCGCAAAAGCGGTCGGGCTCGACGCGGCCAAGTTCAACGCATGCATGTCATCAAACAAGTTTGCTCAAAAAATTTCCGACAGTTATACCGAGGCCATCACCCTAGGGGCGCAAGGGACGCCCTACGTGTTTATTATGGTGGGCACGGACTCGATAGAGCTCTCCGGCGCCCAGCCCTACGAGTCGATGCGTGCGGCTATCGACGCGGTGCTTGGCAACGTAGCCGCTCCCGCAGCCGCTCCGGTGCCGACAACCGCTACTGAGTAGGGTCTTCTTCCAGCAGCCCGAGCCGGTAGATATCGAAACTGTTTTCCCCCTCGAACATGTCGGAGGGGTTGGGGAGGTATACGCGCGTGCGCGCTATCTCTTTTGTCGCGTCTTTTAGAAGCCGATGAAAGACGACAAACTCCTGCGCACACTCTTTAAAGTCGATGACGTAGCGCCGCAGCTGCGCGCGGCCGTCAGCGTTCTTTGATTTTTTGCACTCGTACACCACAAAACGCCGCACCGGCTTGCCGAACTGCTCTTTGACCGTGTAGTAGTTGAAGAGCGCTTGCAGCACAAAAAGGGCCTTCCCCTCCCGCGCAGGGCTGAAGGAGTCCACAAACTTATGATCGATAATGTCGAGCGCCCCACGCTCAACCCGGGACTCAACCACAAGGTCGGAAACGGCCTTTAGGGGGAGTGAAAGGCCCACAACTTTGGCAGTGGCCTTAACCTCGATGCCCAGCACGCGGTGGCGTGGCGGGCGCTCAAGGTAGAAGCCGGTTGCTTGCAGGTACTCGCGTTCCATACCCGCCCGCTTTGCCGCGCGGGTTTTTTTTGTCTTCCCTGCCCTGCCAAAATTTATTTCAAAATCGGGCACGGCGCGCAAAAACTCCACCCCGAGCGCCAGTGCATCCTCTTTGGGTAGCCCGCTGTAGTAGTGCTGGAGCGCCACGTGCGCCGCACGGCCAACTACCCCCGCCGGCGAGGAAGGTGCGTCATAAATCAACTCAACATAGCGCTTATACCAGGCGAGAGGGTTGCGCAAAAAGGCCATAAGAGAGGAGTGGCTCCAATGAGCAATAGGGAGCGTTTTGCCGCGTTTAATACCCTTCTTAGCCATAGGGCTATAGTACCCCGCAGTACGAGCGCTTAATAGCTCCGCAGACGCTTGGACTTGTCGTGCATGCGGATGCGCTCGAGCGCTTTTGCTTCTATCTGCCGGATGCGCTCGCGTGTGACGCCAAACTTCTTCCCCACTTCCTCAAGCGTGTGGTAAATGCCGTCTTCGAGACCGTGGCGCAGTTTTAGTATCTCTCTTTCTTTTGGAGAGAGTTCGTCGAGTATCTCGTGCAGCTGGTCGGCCAAAATACGGCGCGCCACTTCCTGGTCCGGCGAGAGTATTTTGTCGTCTTTTATAAAATCTCCCAAGACCGACTTATCCTCACCGTCGTCGCTCCCGATTGGGCTCTCCAAAGAGACGGTGTCCTGATCTATCTTTTCTATCTGGTATATTTTTTCGACATCAACACCCATCTCAAGCGCCACCTCTTCGGCCAGCGGGTCACGGCCGAGATCCTGGGAAAGGCGGCGCGACACTTGCTTGTACTTTGCTATCGTCTCGACCATATGCACGGGGATACGAATAGTACGGCTCTGGTCGGCGAGCGCGCGGGTTATCGCCTGGCGTATCCACCATGTCGCATAGGTAGAGAATTTAAATCCTTTGGTAAAGTCAAACTTGTCCACGGCCTTAAAGAGTCCGAGATTCCCTTCTTGAATAAGGTCTAGCAGGGTAAGGTCCGGCGAGCGGCCGACATATTTTTTTGCAATAGAGACGACAAGGCGCAGGTTTGCCCTCGCGAGCAGGTTGCGTGCTTCGGAGTCGCCCTCGGTGATGCGCTTGGCGAGGTCGCGCTCCTCCTGGCCGCTCAAAAGCGGATACTTTCCTATCTCGCGCAAGTACATTTGTATGGAGTCGTACTGGCTGTCGGAGCGGGAGTACCCTTTTTCTGCCGGGTCTTCGGTAATCTCGAGCATACCGCCGCCCTCCAGCACATCAATATGCGCGGTACCAAACTTTTCGTACAACTCCTCAAGAAACAGTACATCGGTCTCAATATGAGGAAACAGCTTGAGTATCTCGTCGTAGGTTACAAACCCGCGCTGGCGGCCGCGCTCCATAAGCTGCTCGGCCTTTTTGTTTTGATCGTCTATTCTTTTTTGGAGTTTAGGACTGATTTTTACATCACTCTTCTTCGACGCCTTAAACGGCGCCCCGCCTTTGCGTTTTGATTTTGGTGCAAGCGCGGCTCGACGCCGGGAGGCGGCCGCTTTAAACTTCTTGGCCCGCGCTCCGGAATATCGTTTTTTAGGGGAAGAAGCGCCTTTTTTGAGGCGTCGCGGGGCCTTTTTTTGGGGGGATTTCTTCTTGGCCATCGGTTGGCAGATACTATATCACAAAAACTTCATTTTGAAACGCTCCTTGTGCACCTGCTTTTCCAACTCGCCGAGTATATCCCGCGCAACCGTCTCTTCGTCGGTATGCTCCCCTACCTCCGCATCAAACCTAAAACGCAGGTCTTCGGCGTGGGGCTGGAGCTCGCGCTCATATCCTGCAATTTCTTGCTCTGAAAAAAGGGTACCAAGCCGCTCTTTCCCCACCTCCCACCCAAAAAGGAGCATGCCGACTTTTTTTTGCAGTGGCGAGAGACCCGATTCTACGGACACCGTGTGCACTTGCGGCGACAACTCCTCAAGTACGGGCATAGGGCGCTTGTGCAACTCCACACGCACCGCCTGCTCCGAGACCCCAAGTCGGTTGGCGATGAGCCGGAGATGTTGCTCTTGCTCTATGGCGCTTTGAGTCGCCGCTACAAGCGGCAACACCGCCGCCTCGACAATTTTTGTATATGCGCGCGAGTCCTTTGCTCCCGGACGCAGCGCATCAAGAAAAAACTCGATCGCGCTTTTTGACGTGCGCACCGCGGCCTTAAGGAGCTCTGGATTCTCCCGCGCAAGGTCTGCCGGGTCCTTGCCTTCGGGGAAGGAGGGCACCTTGACCTCGAAGCCGGCCGTAAGCGCCATATGCGCGGACTTCAGCCCCGAGCGCACGCCTGCCTGGTCGGCGTCGAGCGCGAGCACCAGCCGCTTGCTAAGACGCCCGAGAATGACAAGATGCTCGAGCGTAAGCGCTGTACCCGAGAGCGCAACCGCGAAAGGGAGCCCCGACTGGTGCGCAAGGATGAGGTCGAACTGACCCTCCACCAGCACTATGCAGTCCAGTGTGCGGATGTGCACGCGTGCCCTATCGAGTCCGTAGAGCACGCGCGACTTTTTAAACAAGACTGTTTCCGGAGAGTTTACATATTTAGCGGGTTCGCTCCCGTCCTCTTTTTGTCCCGGCACTTTTTCAAAGAACCGCCCCGACACGGCGATAGGTTTGCTGGATAGGTCAAAAATCGGAAACGTAATCCGCCCGCGAAATCGGTCAAAGATTTCGCCGGGTTTCTTTTCAGACTTGATAGCAAAACCGGCATCCACAATATCACCCTTAGAAAACCCTGTAGACACCAGGTGTCTACACAATGCCTCCCACTCGGCGGGTGCATAACCCAAGCGCCACGCGGAAACCGTTTCGTCCTGCACCCCCCGGTTTTTTAAATAGTCGAGCACGTCCTTCCTCTCCGAAAGAGTGCGTTCAAAAAAAACGATCGCTTCCTCGCACACCTCGCGCAAGCGTTCGTCGTGCTCTTTTTGCTCGGGCGTAGCGGTGTGCGCGTTGCTGCGCGGGACCAACTTAACCCCCGCCTTCTCCGCCAGCTGCTTCACTACCGTTGGAAAGTCTGTTCCGTCCATCTTCTGTAAAAAACTAAATACATCTCCCCCCTCGCCGCAGCCGAAGCACTTATACGTCCCGCGCTCGGGAGACACATGGAAGGAGGGTGTGCGTTCTTTATGAAAGGGACACCGGCCGGCGTAGCTTCGGCCCGCTCGCCGCAGCGGCACATATGCCCCGACAATATCGACGATATTAATCCGGTCTTTTATTTGCTGAATTTCATCCGAAGCCATAATGCTAAAAGTATACCTCTAAGCAAAAAACCCGCGGCTTGCGCCACGAGTTTTTTGTTTTCTAATATTTTCATCCGCTACTCTCCTCGTGAGAGCGCTGGTCGGGGGCGCCCTTCGACTCCTGTAGATGCAGGGGCGTATTGCTCTACTATCTTTGCCTTCGGCGAACCCTTAAAGCCCGTGCCCGCAGGAATAAGCCGGCCGAGGATAACATTTTCTTTAAGACCCTCAAGGCGGTCTACGGCGCCGTAGATGCTCGCCTTGATGAGCATGCGGGTAGTGTTTTGGAAGGACGCCGCCGAGAGGAAGCTCTGCCGGCTAAGCGAAACGTCGAGGATACCCATCACCAGGGGCTCTGATTTTGCTTCCTCTCCTCCCGCCTCCGTGGCGCGGGTGTTTGCAAGCTCAAGTTCGGCAAACGGGGTTACGTCGCCCGGAGAAAACTCCGTGGTGCCGCCGGCGGTTACCTTTACGCGGCTAAACATCTGGCGGATGATTACCTCAAGGTGTTTCGTCGAGATGTTGGCGCCCTGAAGCTCATATATTTTAACCACCTCAGAAATGATATATTCTTGAGCCCTATCTTTACCCGCATACTTGAAGAGCTCAGAGAGATCGGCGGAACCGTCGGTCAAGAGGCGGCCTCTCTCCACCCTTTCGCCCACCTTAACGAGAGGAATGCGGCGCGGGTTTACCTCATATTCGATTAAATCTTTTTTACCCTTCTTGTTTTCGATGTCAGGAGCAACAACTATCATTTTTTCTTTGCCATCGTCGCGGATTTCTACCACTTCGCCGGAGACAGATGCCACCACTGCCGGATTGCGCGGAGCGCGGCGCTCAAAAATCTCCTCAACGCGGGGAAGACCTTGAGTAATGTCTCCGCCCACCGACGCTGCACCACCCGCGTGGAAGGTGCGCATCGTAAGCTGGGTGCCCGGCTCGCCGATTGCTTGCGCGGCGACCGTCCCCACTGCCTCGCCCAGAGCCACCGGCTTCATGGTACCCAAGTCGGCGCCATAACATTTGCCACACAGTCCTCGTGGCGACTTGCACGCCACCGGACTGCGGACGAAAACGCTTGAGATATTGAGCTCTTCGATGCGCTTAGCGTCCGGAGCGGTGATAAAGTGGCCCTTTTTGTATTCGACGTGTCCGCTTGCATCTACAACCTCTTCCGCCAGGTAGCGCCCCTCGATATTTTGTGCGAGGAAGGTACCGATGCCGGAGGCCGACTCGCGGCGCACCGTGAGCCCGCCCTTGGTGCCACAGTCCTCCTCGGTCACCACAATATCTTGTGCAACATCGAAGAGGCGGCGCGTGAGGTACCCCGCTTTGGCGGTGTTGAGTGCCGTGTCCGAAAGTCCTTTGCGCGAGCCGTGCGTCGTAATGAAGTACTCTATCGGGGAGAGCCCTTCTTTCATCGATTTAGTGATGGGAAATTCGATCGCCTCTCCCGTGGGGCTCGCAATAAGACCCTTCATGCCAGCCATCTGGGTTACCTGACCGATAGAACCGCGGGCGCCGGAGGTTACCATATCCGATACGGGGCCGTCTTTGGGGAGTGTGGCGGCCATCAACTTTTCTACCTCCGACTTGGCGTTGTGCCACACTTCGATGTTCATACGATATCGTTCCTCTTCGGAAAGAAGACCTTCCTGCCAATGTGTCACCACTTCGTCCGACTTTTTCTGCGCCGTGGCGACGATAGCATCCTTTTCTTTAGGAATGCGAATATCATCGAGCGACCAAGTGATGCCGGACTGAGTGACGTAACGGAAACCGAAGTTTTTGACCTTGTCGAGAATTTCGGGGATCTTCTCGAGCCCGTAGCGCGCTATCAGGTCGTCGAGGAGCTTGGAGAGCGACTTTTTGTCGATGGCGTGATTGATGTAAGGGTAATCGCTTGGGAACACGGTGTTGAAGAGGAGGCGTCCGACGGTTGTCTCAAAGAGCTGCCCGCCAAACTGCGCGTATTTCTCCTTTTCCGACGGCATCACTTTTATTTTTGCCTGGAAGCCCACCGCGCGGTAGTCGTAGGAAAGTATTGCGGCATTGGGCGACGGAAACGCCATGCCCTCGCCCTTCATACCAGCAACTTCTTTTGTCATCCAGTAAGCACCGAGCAGAATGTCGAGGAGTTTTGAAGCGACTACCGGCTCGCCGTTGCCGGGCTTGAGGATGTTTTTAGGCGCGGCCATAATCTCACGCGCTTCGGCTTGCGCCTCTTGAGAAAGCGGCACGTGTACCGCCATCTGGTCGCCGTCGAAGTCGGCGTTAAAGGCCGGACATACCATCGGATGCAGCTGGATGGCATTGCCTTCTATAAGAATCGGCTGGAAGGCCTGTATACCGAGCCGGTGCAGGGTCGGTGCGCGGTTGAGCAGCACATATTTGTCTTTGATGACATCTTCGAGTATCGCCCACACCTCCGGCACTCCTTCGTCGATGAGGCGTCCGGCGCCGCGGATATTGTAAGCGAGCTCCTTTTCAAGCAGCTTGCCTATGACAAACGGGCGGAAAAGTTCCAGCGCCATATGCTTGGGCAAACCGCACTGATTGAGCCGAAGTTCAGGCCCGACCACGATGACCGAGCGGCCGGAGTAGTCGACACGCTTGCCGAGCAAATTCTGGCGGAAGAGGCCGTGCTTGCCCTTGAGGTTGTCGGAGAGTGACTTGAGCGGCCGCGTGCGCGCTTGCGTGGTCGCGGAAAAGGCCGCACCGCCGTGCCGTATCGAGTTGTCTATGAGTGCGTCTATTGCCTCCTGCAAGATGCGCTTCTCGTTGCGCAGTATTACGTCCGGCGCGTGTATGTCGAGGAGTTTCTTGAGGCGGTTGTTGCGGTTGATGACGCGGCGGTAGAGGTCGTTGACGTCCGAGGTTGCATGGCGGCCGCCATCGAGCGCGACCATCGGGCGCAGGCCCGGGGGTATCACGGGGATGCGGGTGAGGAACATCCACTCGGGGCGGATGTTCGCGCGGACCATCCCGCGCACAACAGAGAGCCGCTTCGAAAGCTTTTCGCGCTCGGCCGCGCCCGCATCCGGCAGTGCCACCTCTATGTCACGCACTAATTCTTTAAGATTGAGAGCTTTGCAGATATTATAGATCGCTTCCGCGCCGATACCCGCCTCGAACATCGCTCCGTACTTGATAGCGAAGCGGTGATACTTGGGTTCATCGAGCACTGCGCCCACCTGTATCGACTCAATGTCCTTTTTTGCCTCGAGGTAGAGCTCTTTCATCTTTTCCTTCGACTTTTCGTCCTCGAGTTTTTTTATCTTACCTTTGTACTCCGCCTCGAGTTCGCCCATAATGCGCTCCTTCTCCGACTTGTGAACCGTGTTGACAATATAGCCGGCAAAGTAGACCACCTTCTCCAGTTCGCCGCCGGAAATGCCGAGCACCGCAGAAAGACGGCTCGGGATAGCGCGCAGGAACCACACATGAGACACGGGCACCGCCAGGTCGACATGGCCCATACGCTCCCGGCGCACGATGGCGCGCGTGATTTCCACTCCGCACTTCTCGCACACTATCCCCTTGTAGCGGATGCCGCGGTACTTGCCACAATAACACTCGTAGTCGCGCTCGGGACCGAAGATTTTTTCATCAAACAGAGAGTTCTTTTCCGGACGCTGGGTACGGTAGTTAATCGTCTCCGGTTTTGTCACCTCACCATGCGACCACTCGAGGATGCGTTCGGGACTCGCGGGGCGGATGCGCACCGCGTCAAAATCAGATGCCTCGGCGCCCGGGGTCTTGCGGTTGGAGCGGACAGGATCACCTCCGCGCATAAGCTCAACATCGAGTGCCAACCCGCGCAGCGTGTGCAGAAGCACGTTAAAGGATGCCGGCGCAAAATGGTGTGCAATGCGCTCGCCGCGAACAATAGAGTCGAACGCCGAGGAGCGCCCACTGATGTCGTCGGACTTGATAGTGAGCATCTCACGCAGTGTGTAAGCGGCGCCGTAGCCGAGGAGCGCCCACACCTCCATTTCGCCGAAGCGTTGTCCGCCGCCCTGTGCCTTGCCGCCCAAGGGCTGCTGGGTGATGAGAGAGTAGGGGCCTATCGAGCGCATGTGGATCTTGTCCTCGACCATGTGGTGGAGTTTGAGGATATACATATAGCCAACCGCAATATCCTGCTCGAACTTTTCGCCGGTACGGCCGTCGTAGAGGGACATTTTGCCGGACTCGTTGAAGCCGGCCTCTTTAAGTTCCGCGCGGATTTCTCCCTCGGTCGCTCCTTGAAACGGCGGACAAATGGCCTGATAGTTGAGCGAATTGGCGGCGAGTCCCAAATGGAGCTCCAGTATTTGGCCTAAGTTCATACGGGAAGGGACGCCGAGCGGAGTCAAAATAACGTCAACTGGACGGCCGTCCGCCGTGTAGGGCATGTCCTCCTCGGGGAGGATGCGAGAGATAACACCTTTGTTGCCGTGACGGCCGGCAAGCTTGTCGCCCACCGATACCACCCGCAGTTGCGCTATCTCTATATGGATGCGCTTGATTATTCCTGACTCGAGATGATGCCCTTGCTCGCGGGAAAAGACCTTGACGCCAATTATGCGGCCGCGCTTGCCGTTTTCCATCCTCAAAGAAGAGTCCTTAACATCCCGCGCTTTGTCGCCGAAGATGCTGCGCAAAAGCCGCTCCTCGGGCGTAAGCTGGGTTTCGCCCTTGGGAGTAATCTTGCCTACCAAAATGTCGCCGGGGCGCACCTCCGAGCCGACGCGGACCACACCGTCTTCGTCGAGATTGCGCAGTTTTTGCTCCGAAACGTTGGGGATATCGTGCGTTGTTTCCTCGGGACCGAGCTTGGTGTCGCGTACGTTGCAGACAAACTCCTCGATATGTACGGAGGAAAACTTGCTGTCCTTCACAAGCCGCTCGGAGATGATGATCGCATCTTCATAGTTGGCGCCCGACCAGCACATAAAAGCAACGAGAGCATTTTGCCCGAGCGCGAGCTGGCCATGGTCTGACGTTGAGACATCCGCAAGAAGGCCTCCTTTCTTAACCCTGTCTCCCACCGAGACAGAGGGGCGCTGGTGCAGCGCGGTAAAGCCGTTGGTGCGGACAAAGTTTACAAGCGGATATTCTACTTCCTTCCCTTTGTCGTTTTTAACCTTGATAACGCGGCCGTCGGCGTGCGTTACCGTACCCTGCTCTTTTGCATAGATAAGACGGCCGGTGTCGCGCGCGGCGCGCTCTTCCATACCGGTTGCAACAAGCGGCGCTTCGGGGAGGAGGCAGGGAGTCGCCTGCTTTTGCATGTTGCTACCCATGAGTGCGCGGTTGGCGTCATCGTGCTCGAGAAACGGTATCATCGAAGTCGCAATAGAGAAGGGCTGCTCGGGAGACACATCTATATACGCCACCTCGTCGCGCAAAACGCGTATAGGAGTACCGCTTTGGCGCACCTCGACAATGTCCTCGATGATACGCTTATTCCCGTCTATCTTTGTGGCGCCGTGGGCAATAATCTGCTTCTCCTCCTCGGCGGCGTTGAGATAAATTATTTCTTCGGTCACCGTGCCCTTGGACACCTTGGCGTACGGGGTTTCAATCATCCCAAACTCGTTGAGACGGGCATACTGCGCTAGGCGCAGAATAAGACCGATGTTGGGGCCTTCCGGCGTGTGTATAGGGCACAGCCGTCCGTAGTGGCTCGGGTGCACATCGCGCACCTCGAAGCCGGCCCGTTCTCGCGTCAGGCCCCCCGGGCCTAACGCGCTCAGGGTGCGCAAGTGCTCCAGCTCTTCGAGCTGGTTTGTTTGCTGCATAAACTGCGACAGTTGGTTGGTGGTAAAAAATTCTTTAATCCGGGCTTGTAGTGGGCGCGGATTAACAAACTGCTGCGGAAGGGTCGCGTCGGCATCGATGGTCGACATCCTGTCCTGGATATTGCGCTTCATGTGGGTCAGCCCCACGCGCAGGCGACTTTGTAACATTTCTCCCACATAACGCACGCGCCGCGACCCAAGATGGTCTATGTTATCTTCTTCGGCATCGGGATTGTTCTCGAGCGCAAGGACATTGTTTATAACAAGCACGAGGTCGTCGAGCGACAGTGTCTTGCGCAAAAGCTCGCTCTCCTCAAGCGACTTGCTAAAGCGCTGATTAAACCGGAAGCGCCCCACGCGGGAGAGGTCGTAGCGCTCGGCGCTAAAGATAGAGTTTATGTACTCCCGGGCGTTGTTGGCGGTGGCGAGGTCGCCGTCGCGTAGGCGCTTGTGTATCTCGACATAGGCCTCGTCTACGGTCTTTGCGGGGTCCTTTTCGAGGGCTCCGACAACCCACTTTTTACTCTCGGGGGTCTTGCTGAAAAGCGACTTGATGTCGGAGTCGGAAGCGGCTCCCAACACGCGCAGGAGCGAGGTGGCGGGAAACTTGCGCTTGCGGTCGATACGGACCGAAATGTCGCCTAGGGCATCGGCCTCCATCTCTATCCAGGCGCCGCGTGCGGGGATTATTTTGGCGCCAAAATGGCGCTTACCTTTGACCTCGCTCTGGGTAAAAAAGACGCCGTAGGAGCGCGCGAGCTGCGGGACGATAACGCGTTCAACACCGTTGATAACAAAAGTGCCGTGGCTCGTCATCACGGGGAGGTCGGCAAGAAATATCTCCTGCTCCTTCTCGCTGCCGGTTGCCTTGTTGGTGAGTTTTATCTGCGCGCGTATCGGGATGTCGAGTGTGTGCTTTTGGGCTTTGGCATAGTGCTCGTCGAACTTCGGCTCGCCTATCTCAACCTTCAAAAACTCAAGATCAAACTTTTTGCCCGAGTAGTCCTTAATAGGCGTAAATTCTTTAAATGTCTCACGGAGCCCTTTCTCGAGCACCCATTTATAGGAGTCGAGCTGCGCGGCGGCGAGGTTGGGAGTGTCGGTAAGCGGGGCGCGGAACCGGGCAAACGTCTTTTTTTCGCGCATAGAGATTAGGGGGCAACTAAAATAATAAATACAAGACAATTTATACGCACTCACGAAACACGAAAAGGGCGGGCGCGTATAACGCTCCCCCTGCTTCTTGTATGAAGCTCTAGGTTATTTTTAGCACTTTTGTATCGAAACCCCCACTCGATACTCAATCCCTGCCCCGTTGGTTTCGTTAGCCAGTATACTCCCTGCGTTCTTCCTGTCAAATGCCGCCTGTCCACAGCCATTGTTGGCGTAAAAAGCCGCTCGGGGTAGTTTATTTTGGTTTACTGCGTTTTTTACTACGCTGGGCGTCTATGTTGGCATGATGGCCGGAGAGGAGGACTTTTGGAACTTTGAACAACTTTCCCTTAATTTTTAACATCTCCGGACGGGTGTAGATTTCGTGGCTCGCGACCCGCGACTCCTCCAAACTTTCAAATTTACCCAGCACTCCTTTGATCTGCCGCGCAGTTGCGTCAATAATAGCCATCGCCGGCACTTCGCCGCCGGTCAAAATGTAAGAACCGACCGACACTTCCTCGGCCTTTAGCGCCTTTTTTGCGCGGGCATCTATCCCCTCGTAGCGTCCACAGATAATAATCACATCCTTCAATGTGCTGAGTTTTTTTGCGTAAGCATTAGTCAAAAGCTTTCCGCCCGCCGCAGTAACAATCACTTTTGGCATATCAAGGACCGTCCTTGATTTTTTTTTATTGATACGCTCAACCGCTTTGATGACCGGCTCGGCGCGCAGGACCATACCGGGGCCGCCGCCGTAGGGTCGCTCGTCCACCTTGCCCCATTTGTTTCCTGCCGTATCGCGCAGTTGATAAGTCCTAACCTTCAGCAGTTTCTGCTTCTGCGCGCGGCCGAGTATCGAGGCGTTCGTATACGCCTCAATAACCTCAGGAAAGAGGGTTATCACATGGAAGATCATAGGAGCTAAAACTTGGACAGGTCGTCCATTGCCTCGTCTACCGATTTGAGCGCGGGGGTGGCTGCCGGCTCATGTGTGCCGTCCCAACCCTGCGCTGCCGCTCCGCCCGATGGCGCGGCGCCATCGAGGCGGCCGCCGGCCGGCTCGTTTATTTTGAGGTTAACACGGGCGTTGTGCTTCATCCCGACCACACGCAGAAGCGTGCGGATTGCCTTGGCGGTGTTGCCCGACCTACCGATGACCTTGCCCATGTCCTCGGCATTGAGATCAAGTGTCAAAAGCACTCCCATTTCGTCGACAACGCGGGTGACCTTAACCTCTCCTGGATGCTCGACAAGCCCTTTGACTACAAACTCCAAAAATTCCTGGTCGCGTTCTGCCATATCTGTATATTTAATTTATTAAACCGAACCTGTTTCTATTCTATTGTGCCGGCTCTTCCGTTGCAACCTCGTTATCCTCCTTTGCCTCGCTGGAGCCCTCGGCGGCAGCAGGCGTCTCGCTGGAGCCCTCGGCGGCAGCGGGCGTCTCTTCTTTTACCTCTTCTTTAACCTCCTCTGTTTTAGGCACCGTCTTTTTCGGCAAGACGTTTATCTTCTTGGCGTCGATTATTTTTTGCGACACCAGAAGATTGTGCACGGTGTCGGAGACGGTTGCGCCCATCGAGAGCCAGTGGGTGATGCGGTCGGCCTTAAGATCGGCGCGGTTTACCCGCGGGTCGTAGGAGCCCACCATCTCCAGATAGTTGCCCGCTTGCACCTTGCGTTTAGAGTCGATAACAATCACGCGGAAGGAGCCGTCTTTCTTTTTGCCGACGCGGGTGAGTCGTATAGTAAGCATGGGCGACACTTTAGCACAGGCGTGTTATAATAGCAATAAGTGCCCAGAAATAAGGTAAAAAAGACCGCGCCAAAAGGCGCAGCCGGGGAAAAGAAACTCCTATCCGGCATTGTAGAGGTAACCCGCAAAGGCACGGGGTATATGCCTTGGCCCTTCGACACCGCAGAGGGTAAAGAGCTAAGGGAGGATATAGAGATATTCCCCGAAAAGTTGAACGGCGCCTTAAACGGCGATCAGGTCGAAGTGGAGCTCTTGAGCATTGTGCCGCGGCCACGCGGCCGCGTCAAAAAAATTGTCGAGCGCGCAAAGACGGAATTTGTTGGCACGGTAAAGGGCGGCGTGGTCCTGCCGGATGACGCGCGCTTCCCTGTCTCTATCACCATCTCCGGCTCGCACACAGAGGGCACCAAAGTGCTGGTGGAGTTACTTAGTTTCGACGGCACGACCGCCACCGGCCGAGTAATAGAAACGATAGGAAAAGCGGGCGAGCATCGCGTCGAGATGAATGCGATTGTGATGGAGCACGGTTTCAAAACATCTTTTCCTCCCGAGGTCGAGCGCGAAGCGGCCGAACTCGAAAAAAATCACGCGCGCATAATCGCGAGCGAACTTCCAAAAAGAGCCGACTACCGCGGCCTCCCCACTATGACCATCGACCCCATAACCGCCAAGGACTTCGACGATGCACTTTCGCTGCGCGAACTTCCGGACGGAAACTATGAGGTAGGAGTCCATATTGCCGACGCATCCTTTTTTGCCCGGCCGGGCACTGCTATCGGCGAAGAGGCGGCAAAGCGCGGCACCAGCGTCTACCTTGTTGATGCAACAATCCCCATGCTCCCTCATGCACTCTCCGCCGGAATCGCCTCACTGAAGCCCGATGAAGACCGGCTCACTTTTTCTGCGTTATTTATACTCGACAAAAACGCGCGGGTGCTTAAGCAGACGTTTACAAAGTCGGTGATACGCTCCGACAAGCGCTTTACCTACGAAGAGGCGCAGAAAGTACTCGACACTGGGGAAGGCCCGTATCTAAAAGAGCTTAAAGCGTTTAAGGATCTTGCCACTATTATGCGCAAACGCAGATTTGACGAGGGTGCTATCGACTTTGGCGACAACGAGGTTGCGTTTAAACTCGCCGAGGACGGCACGGTGCTCTCGGTCAAACGCAAAGAGCGTATAGACACCAACTGGCTCATCGAGGAGTTTATGCTCCTGGCCAACCGCGAAGTAGCGGCCTATGTCTCAAAACTCGCCAAAGCGGTCCCCGGCAGCAACGCTGTCTTTTTGTACCGCATCCACGATGAGCCAAAGCAGGACCGCATAGAGGAGCTCGGAATCTTTGTGCGCGCCATAGGATACGAGTTTAATAAAAAAAAGGGCACATACTCGGCCAAGGATATCCAAGGACTACTCAAACAGATAGAGGGCAAACCGGAGCAGCACCTTATCCGCACCGCCACCCTGCGCTCGATGGCCAAGGCCATATACACGACCAAAAATCTCGGCCACTTTGGTCTTTCATTCGAGTATTATACGCACTTTACATCCCCTATACGACGCTACCCGGATATGCTGGCACACCGCATACTCGAGAGTCATCTCGACGGGCATCCGCTGACCAACAAAGAGTTCGGTGATCTAGAAAAGATGTGTCTCACTGCAAGCGAGCAAGAGGCCGAAGCGGTCTCGGCCGAGCGCGAATCGATTAAGTATAAATTGGTTGAGTATATGCAGGACAAAGTTGGACAAACTTTTGAGGCAGTTATATCGGGTGTGACCGACTGGGGGCTATATGTCGAGGACAAAGCGAGCTCGGCCGAGGGCCTCGTGCGCGTGCGCGCTCTGGGCGATGATTTCTATAACTACTCGGCAAAAGAATATGCACTCGTGGGGCAGAAAACGCAAAAAAAATACGCGCTCGGGGACTCCGTGCGCGTAAAGCTGATCGCCGCAGACCTTGCAGCTCGACAGCTTGATTTCGAACTCGTCCGCTAGGACGCAGTATATTTGGGAATGGCCTCGGCAAGAATGTCGAGGGTTTTTTTAAACACCGCCGGATCTTCCTCAAGCAAAGTCATCCGGAATCCGTGCAGATTCGTATTAAAGCCCGAGAGCGGTACCACACACAATCCGTACGCGGCCATGAGGTAGTAGGCAAAGCGTTTGTCGAACTGGTACGGGTTGAACGCGGCAGTCGTCTCTTCGACCAACGCGCGCACAGCCGCGTTTTCCACAGGCAGATGCTGAGCGTTGGAAAGAGTATTGTCGTCAAAAGTGACCGTTACATAAAACGCGCCCGAGGGCTTAACCATCGACACATAAGGGATTTTGCGGATTGCCGCGTGCGCGATGTCAGCCCGCTTGCTGTACGCGTCGCGGCGGCTCTGCAGATATTCCTTGTAGCGCGCGTCAGACAAAATATCGGGCAGCACTTTTTGCGGCAGGGTGGTAGAGCACACTTCGAGCATTTTTGCGTCATTAATCGACTTTATATAGCGGGCGAAGACAGGGTCGTTTTCCTTGTTGTAGACTTCTATCCAGCCGCAGCGCGCGCCCGGCCACGGCACTTCCTTCGACAGTCCCCGCATAATGATGGCGGGCACGCCGTCGAGCAGTCGCGAAAGCGGCACAAACGCGTCGGAGCCATATTCGATGTTCGCGTATATCTCATCCGATATCAAAAACAGATCATACTCCTTGGCTATTGAGACCATTTCCTTGAGGATTCGCTTGGGGTATATCATGCCGGTCGGATTATCCGGATTGATGATGAGTATGCCGGCGATAGACTCGTTATAAGCAACCTTGTTGCGCAAATCGTTGATATCCGGAAGCCAGTTGCGCCCTGGATTAAGCTCGTAGGTCAGGTGGCGAGATCCTGCATGCGCCGCCTCGGCCGATGAATGGGTCGGATACGCCGGAGAAGGACCGATGACGCGCGCGTTCTCGTTAAGATTAGTGTACACTTTTGACACTGCGTCGCCGAGTCCGTTGAAAAAGAGAATATCCTCCGGATCCAGGTTTCCGTCCCCCGCCTCTCTGCGAGAGAGGGAAAGGAATTCCCGCGTCTCCAACAATCCTTTGGTCGGAGAGTAGGCAAAAGTCTTATCGTCGGTCAACGCTTTGGCTATCAGTTCTTTTATCCACGGCGGAATCTTTTCGCCCTTAGCAACCGGGTCGCCGATGTTCTCCCATATCATAGTCACCCCGAGTGACTCAACCTGCTTGCCGAAGTCGACTATCTCGCGTATCTCGTAGGAAAGCTCATCAGCTCCCGATGCGACGATATTAGTTCTCATAATGTCAAAAGCATATAGTTGTTAATTCGCTACGGCAAGCGCCTCTTCAAATTTTACCGACAACAACTTCGAGGCGCCATCGGCACCCATGGTGACGCCGTAGAGAACGCCGGCGCGGGACATTGTTTCGCGGTTGTGCGTAATTAAAATAAGTTGGGACTTGCGCGAGAGATTTTCTATCATATCACCGTAGCGGCGCGAGTTGGCCTCGTCGAGCGCGGCATCGGTCTCGTCAAGAATAAGAAATGGTGGCGGATTTACCGCCGACATCGCAAAAATAAGCGCGATAGAAGTGAGCGCGCGCTCCCCGCCGGAGAGCATATGGAGCCCCTTGACCCTCTTGTGTGGAATAGAGACGGTAATCTCTATCCCCTCCTCCACCTCGACATCCTCCTCTTCATCATCCTCGTCCTCCTCTCCCTCGAGTAAGGGCGAGGAAGCCACGCGCCTAAGCCGACTCTCCTTGACCACCGCAAGCGAGGCCGAGCCGCCGCCGAACATCAGTACAAAGAAATCGTTAAACTCCTTGGTGATGTGGCCGATACCCTCCTCAAAACGCGTCTGCAGTGTCTCGGTCAGCTCCTCGATGAGCCGGCGTAGCGACTCGGTACTGCGCTCCATGTCGCCTATCTCACGCTCCAAAAAAGCATCGCGCTCGGAGGTCTCCCTGTACTCCTCGAGCACTTCGCGGCTGTTGCCCAAGCCCGCCTCTTCGAGCCGAATTTTGAGGCGCTCAAGACGGCGACGGCGGTCTTCCTGACCGCTCCGGGGTTCATCGTCAAACACCATCTCCCCTCTATACTCCGGCACACGGCCAAGCAGTACCGCGGCCTCTCTTAACTCCTCTTTAAACCGCGCTTCTTCGCGTTCGAGTAGCTCGCTGCGCGCACGCAGGGCCGCGAGCGCTGTCTCAAGCTCGCTACGGCGTGACATCGCGGCAAAAAGCTCGCGCTCGGCATCGCGGCCGGCATCCTTTTCGCTCTCTATCGCGCTCCGCAGTGCGGAAACTTTTGTATGAACCTCCTCTTCCTGCGCCTCCAGTGCTTTAAGAGAGTGTCCGAGCTCGCGGCGCTGTTGAGCCAACTCCCCTTGCGCAGTGCCCCCTGCGTGGAGAGAAATTTTTTGCAAAAAAGCGCGCGCAAGTGCACCTATGTCGGCCCAGTGCGCCCCCTCGGCCATCTGCACTATCCGCTCGCCGAAGCTGCGTGCTTCGGCAAGCGGCACAGTACCCTCCTGCCCGGCCAGCCGCTCGACTGCGCGCAACTCTCCCTCAACGGCGCCTAGCTCACGCGAGAGACGCTCGCGCTCCTTTGAGATATCGCGGCCGCGCCGCTCAAGCGCCACCAACTCGTCACTGTCGGCATCGTGCTTGCGCGCCAACTGCGCGCGCAGTCGCTCAATATTTTTGTCGAGTAGACGACGCTCATTCTGCGGGCTTTCCCCTTCGGAAAGCTCGGCGCGCGCCGCCCTTACATATACATCCTCGCGCCCGAGATATTCTGTATAATGTTGTGCTACCTCTTCTCGCAATTTTGTCGCGTCTTCTATCTTTTTTACTTGAACACTCAGAAATTTCAAATGAGGCAGGAGCTCGCGGCGCAGAGCGCCGACCTCTTTCATATGTTCGGCGGTTTTGAGAAGCTTACGCTCTGCCTCCTCGCGTTTGTACAGATAGCCGGTGAGACCGAGCGCGTCCTCTATCATCTCGCGGCGCTCGCGAGCCGAGGAGGAGAGAATGCGGTCGGCCTCGCCCTGCGAGATTATATGATGGCCGGAGGCGCCTATGTTGGCCTGACTAAGAAGGCCAGCGATGTCACGCAACCGTACGTGCGAGCCGTTTAAAACGTAGTCGTTGCTGCCGCCGCGGTGCACCATACGCTCCACAACAACCTCATCAAAGTCGAGAGTGAGCGCTCTGTCGGCATTGTCGAAGACGAGTGTGACTCCCGCACGCCCAGCGCGCGGAGTGCTGCTCGAACCGTTCCATATCAAGTCCTCACCGCGCTTGCCGCGCATACTCTTGATGGACTGCTCGCCGAGCACGAAACGAAAGGACTCCGCAATGTTGGACTTGCCCGAGCCGTTCGGCCCTACAATGGCAGTGATAGAGGAGCCAAACTCAAGAGCTGTCTTTTTGGAAAACGATTTAAACCCCGTGAGTTCTATCGACTTTAGTCGCATTACGGCTATTGTATCAAAAAAATCGGCCTCGCAGTGCTAGCGACCCTTACCACCCCTTTTTGTCGAGTGCCGCGCGGGCGGCTGATTGCTCGGCCTCCTGTTTGGACTTGCCGTCGCCCTGCGCAAGAAGCGTGTCTTTTATATATACACCGACGACAAAATGCTTGTCGTGGTCGGGGCCGGTCTCTCGCAGCACCGTATAGTGTGGGGTGATGCCCTCCCGCTCCTGCGCCTTTTCCTGGAGCGCCGACTTGGCGTCCTGCCAGAGTTTGCGCCGGATTATCTCGTCTATTTTTGGAAAGAGATGTGCGGTAATAAACTTTTGTGCGGCCTCATATCCTTGGTCGAGGTAGAGGGCGCCGACCAGCGCCTCAAAAGCGTTGGCGAGCAGGATGCTGCGCGCGCGACCGGTGTCCTTTTGCTCGCCGCGGGAAAGTAGTAAAAAGTCGTTCATCCCGATGTCTTGCGCCACCTCCGCGCAGGTTACTGCGTTCACCAACGCCGCGCGATAGGCAGTGAGATCGCCTTCTGCCTCGGCGGGAAATTTTTGATACAAAAAATGAGTCGCAATAAGCTCCAACACCGCGTCGCCAAGAAACTCGAGCCGCTCGTTGTGACCAACACTCTCGTCACGGTGCTCGTTGAGATATGAACGGTGCGTAAAGGCCTGTCGCAATAAGTTTAGGTCATTAAACTCGACGCCTATCGCCTGCTGAAATGTTTGAAAATCTTTAGGCACGATGAGTATTAGATTTTTGTTTTAGTAATGGGTTTTGCGGTTAGGTGTTGCACCGCTTTTTCTATAATCGGAAACATATCTTCGTAGAAGTTGAGATCGAGCGCGTCTTGGAGCCGGAACCAGCGCGCGTCGTCGAGGCCACCCTTCTGCTCGAGCTTCACCTCGCTGAAGGGCGCTTCGGCCAAAAAGTAAGTCACGTGCTTGCGCTTTTTACCGGTAGCGGGGTCGCTGGCGACGTACTCATTCTCCCCCAACTTTTCTTTGATTGTAATGTCAAGGCCGAGCTCTTCTTTTATCGAGCGGATGGTCCCCTCATCGGTCGACTCTTCTGCTATCTCGGGTGCGTCGCCTATTTTGCCCTTTGAGAGCGTCCAGTGGCCAAAGATGTCGTGCACAAGCGCAAGGTACACCTCGCTGCCCTGCCGCGCATATACTACTGCACCGCCGAGCCGCTGCACGGGCATCTGCTCATAAGGAACGTCTTTTTTCTTTTTTGAAACTTCGTCCTTGCCCGGCTCGCCGAGTTCTTTGTATACGGCACCCAGGACACCGTTGATGAACCGGCCGCTATGCTCACCTCCGAAGGACTTGGCAAGCTCGATGGCCTCGTTGATGGCGACTTTGGCCGGCACCTTGTCGCGGTCGGCAAACAACAACTCAAAAAGTCCGAGCCGCAAGACGTTGCGGTCAACGGGTGCGATACGCTCGATAGACCACTCGGGGGCCGCCTTACCTATCACCAAGTCGAGGTCCGGCTTGCGCGTAATGGCGCCGGCGAGGAGGTCGCCCATAAAGGGCAAGTCGCCAGCGGCAGGGGCAAACTCGCTCGCGTTGCGCGCGAGCGCCTCTTTTGCCGCTTCGGTGGACAATTGGCGGAAGTCCCACTCGAAGAGGGTTTGGAGTACGACTGAGCGTGAGAGGTGCCTGTTGGCCATTGCTTATTTAAGAGAACACACCGCGCTACACCAAAACTAAGAACGACAACTAAAGAATACCACGCAACTAGCCCTTCTTTTGCCCGGCTGCTTTGGCGCGCTTGGCCGCCTTTGCCGAGGCCTTGGCCGCATGGTCTACCACTATGCGCCCACGGTAGCGCCCGCACGCGGGGCATGCGCGATGAGACACGCGCGGAGAGCCGCACTCGCACACGGCGAGCTTTTGGGCCTGGAGTGCGTGGTGCGACCGCCTGTTGGCGGTTTGACTGCGCGTATGTCGCATCCGGACTACCATTGCGCGACTATAGCAAATGCAGGGCAAAAAGAAAAGCCCCGTCCCATGCACTGCATGGGACGGGGGTGGTGCTTAGTCTGCGGACGAAGCGGTGACGACCGTCTGCCCTAGAGCGAGCTTATAGGCGGGGTGGTCCGGACAGGACACGTAAGCGCTTTTTGGAGGTGCTGCGCGCACTCGAGCTTGACCGCTACACGAGCACACGATCGAGAAAAGCCGCTTGCCGCGCTTTTTCTCGATGTCCTCGAAGAACGGGCAATCTCGCTTGCAGGGGTGTGTGTGTTTCCCGTTGCGTGGTGCCTTTGGTCCTTGTGAAGGCAAGGGTAGTCTCCCTAGATTTTCTGGCTGAAAAAAGATACGCCGGTGAAACAAAACAAGAACGCTGTACCTGGAGACGAATTATACGCTAGTTTCTTTCATCTTGCAATACGTGCGGCGGTGGATGTCGCACAACCCGTGGAGCTTAATAGCCCGGTAATGCGAGAGCGTGCCATACCCTTTGTGCCTCTCAAATCCATACTCCGGGTACTTTTTTGAGAGCCGCTCCATCACTCTATCGCGCGTAACCTTGGCCACAATAGAGGCGAGCGAGATAACTGGCACCAGCGCATCACCCTTGATAATGGTCTCTTGCTCATACTCGGGAGGAGCCGCCAATAGTCCGTCTAAAAATATTTTTACCCCTCGCGTGTCGGGCGAGAGAGCGCGCACGCCACTCCACACGCTGCGGCGCACCGCGCGCACGATACCAAAAGTGTCTATATATAGTGCGGGCGAGAGCCGTACACAAAACTTAATGTCCCCTGCCTTCGCCCGGCGCAGAGCTTCGTCATAAATCTCTGCACGTTTGCGGGGCGACAGTTGTTTAGAGTCGTTGAGCCCCGGGAACATCCTCCTTAAGTTTAACCCCGGGGAAGCAGCCACAACCCCGACCGCCACCGGCCCGGCCAAGGACCCCCGCCCCGCCTCATCTACCCCAATAATGACGGGTGCCATTGCCGTGAGTATATCAAATCTCTTGTCCACACCCATCAATATTCCATAACCTTCACGACCGTTATAAACTTTGAATATGAAAACAGTTGAAGCGGGAGCAAAAAAGATCAGGCGGCGGGAGAGTATACAAAAAGCCCTGCTTACTACCCTTCTAATCGGCGGAATGGTTATGATCGGAGCTGCTCCGCGGATAAACATTCTCAAGTTGTTAGGAAACAAAAAGCGCAATCCATATCGATTTAAGCATCAAGTAAACGATACTCTCATGCGTCTTGCCAATAAAGGGTTTGTTGTCTTCATTAGAGAAAATGGTAGAAAGTTAGTCCGTATTACGCCGGCGGGACGGCGTGTACTCGCGCTCGAAGAACAAAAGACTACTCTTCAGTTACAGAAAAAGAAACGTTGGGACAAGCGCTGGCGGGTAGTTATTTTTGATATACCGGAATACCGCCGAGGCACGCGCGATAAACTCCGGCTTACCATGCGCACCGCTGGTTTTTATCGATTACAAGATAGCGTGTGGATCTATCCATACGATTGCGAAGATTTTATGGCGTTGGTCAAAGCCGACTTACAGATAGGCAATGCCGTCCTTTATATGGTTGTAGAGAAAATAGAGAACGACTCAAAAGTAAAAACCCATTTTATGTTGAGTTAAATATTCCATAACTTTCACGACCGTTAAAATTATTGAATATTCTACTAAAGAAAAAACTGTTCTTTAGGAACCGTGCTTGTTTAGGAACTACACCTTCTACGCAGAAAACGTGAGATATTAATGACTAGCACAAGACCCAAGCTTATCCACAATATATCCACCCCAGTAGCGAATGACTGAAGCGGCGCTGTGAGAAACCCACCGATCTGTCCCAGCAAGAGCAGTATTATTATTACGAAACAGATCATCATTGCCACTACCTCTGTGACTGCATAGACAACTCTCATGGTACCTCCTCCTTCTATTTTCTGTCGCCATAATAACCGAGCTCGCTCAAAGGGGCGAGATAAGCGTATAATCGACACATGTCAGGTTTTGTACCGCTCCACGTGCACTCACACTACTCGCTTCTTAAAGCACTACCAAAAATCCCCGACTTGGTCAAAAAAGCAAAAGAGCAGGGCTACGAAGCGCTGGCGCTCACGGACATCGACAATCTCTACGGTGCCATCGAGTTTTACAAAGAGTGCAAGGCGGCGAGCATCAAACCCATCTTGGGGCTTGATGCCTCGCTAGAGGGCGGCAAGCGCGTGCTCCTCTACGCCAAAGACATCGTCGGATATAAAAACTTGATGTGGCTCGTCACCGAGACGCACGTGCACAACGCGCAAGGCACGCCACTCACGCGAGAAATGCTTGCGGAGCGCTCTGCAGGGCTTATCGAGCTTGACCCGTACGACACCACTATTGCGCTTCCTCAAACATACTACCTGGAGCCAAAGGACAGGAGAGCGTGGGAGGTACTGCGTGCTATAGAAAACCGCGGCCCCTCCGAGGAGGGAGGAGTTGCCGAGGAAGATGCAGCGTACTTTTTCCCCACCGCTACAGACATTGCAAAAAAATATACCGAAGCGCAGATTGCACGCACACAAGAAATAGCAAAGCAGTGCACTGTGGAGCTCCAGTTGGGCACGTGGGTGTTCCCCCACTTTCCCCTACCGCCCCATAGCAACTACAACGAAGAGTTGCGGATACTTATAGAGGAAGGGATTAAAAAAAGATTCGGTTCGGCAAACAATGCGGTGCGCGAGCGCGTCGAGTATGAGTTTAAAATAATCACCGACAAGGGCTATGCGCCCTACTTTTTGGTAGTCGCAGACCTGCTCGCCTATGCGCGCGAGCATAAAATACTGACCACTATCCGCGGCTCGGTCGCCGGATCCTTGGTGACCTATGTGACCGGCATTACCAATGTGGATCCTTTGGAGTACAAACTCCCGTTTGAGCGGTTTCTTAATCCCGAGCGCCCTTCGCCGCCCGACATTGATATGGACTTTGCGGACAACCGGCGCGAGGAGGTGATAGAGTACGTCCGCGCCAAATACGGCTCTGCACAGGTTGCCCAGATAGGCACTTTCGGAACGATGCTTGCGCGCGGAGTGGTGCGCGATGTGGCGCGCGCTCTCGGCTACGCCTACGGCATTGGAGACGCGATAGCAAAGGCAACCCCCTTTGGTTCGCAGGGCTTCCCTATGACGCTTGAGCGCGCGCTTGAGGAAAGCCCGGAGTTAAAAAAAATGTATGAGAACGAGGAGGAGGTCAAAGAAATAATAGACCTAGGCCGTACAATTGAGGGATGCGCGCGGCACGTCGGCGTGCACGCGGCGGGTGTCGTTATAGCGCCGACACCGCTCACCGACTACGCGCCGCTCCAGCTCGATCCTAAAGGCGGAAAGACCATCACGCAGTACGATATGTACTCGATAGAAGACGCGGGGCTCCTTAAGTTCGACTTCCTCGGCATCCGCAATCTGGCAATACTGGCCGACGCGGTGCGGCTTGTTGAAAAGACGCGCGGCGTGCAGGTGGATATAGAAAACGTCCCCGTGGACGACTCCAAGACCTTTGAGATGCTGGCGCGCGGCGAGACGGAAGGCACTTTCCAGCTCAATGGCTCCGGTATGACACGCTACCTAAAAGAGTTGCGCCCCACCACTATCCACGACATCAACGCGATGGTGGCGCTTTTTAGGCCCGGGCCGATGGAGACCATTCCGCAATATATAGAGCGCAAGCATAACCCGCATATGATCCACTACCTCGACCCACGGATGAAGGAATATCTCGACTTTTCTTACGGAGTGCTGGTATACCAGGACGACGTACTCTTGACCGCTATAAAACTCGGCGGCTACAGTTGGCTTGAGGCCGATATTCTGCGCAAAGCGATGGGAAAAAAAATCCCGGCGGTAATGCAAGCCGAGAAAGAAAAACTGATTAAGGGGTTTATAAACTACGGCAAACTCTCAGCGGCCCTTGCGGAAAAATTGTGGAAGCTCATTGAGCCCTTTGCCGCATACGGGTTCAACAAAGCACACGCCGCAAGCTACGGGCGCGTGGCCTACCAGACCGCCTATATGAAGGCCAACTTCCCCCTCGAGTATATGGCGGCGGTCTTGACCGCCGAGGCGGGCGATGTCGACACCATTTCTACCATGGTCGCGGAGTGCAAACGGATGGGACTTCCGGTGCTCCCGCCGGATGTCCAAAGCAGCTTCGGCGACTTTACCGTAGTGCTCGGCGCGAGCGCACAAAAGACAGAAAAGGCGGCCGCACTCGCCAAAGGGGCGATGGAGGACAGTATCCGCTTTGGACTCTATTCTATAAAAAACTTCGGGCGTGGCATCGCCGACGCTATTATCGCCGAACGCAAGCGCGGCGGAACGTTTATTTCGCTGTCGGACTTTCTGCGCCGTATTACCGATCAAAACCTTAATAAAAAGTCGCTCGAGGCGCTGATACAAAGCGGGGCACTCGACCAACTCGGGGGAAGCGGGTACTCCGACGGCGGACGCGGAGCGATGCTCGCCCACCTCGAACTCCTACTCGAGTATCATCGCAGCGCAAAAGACCAGGGAAATGAGTCGCTCTTTGCCGGGCTCGGCGGTACAAGCGACCTCCTGCTCCCCCCCGCGCCCGAAGCGCCGCTCGCCGAACGGCTACTGTGGGAAAAGGAGCTCCTTGGGCTCTATGTCTCGGGGCATCCGCTCGACCGAGTAAAAGACAAGTTGCGCAACGCTCATGCCGCGGGCAAGGCGCTCACTATCGGGCAGATGAAACAGCAGGTGCGCCCGGGCACCACGACCGTGGCTGCGGGGATGATAGAAAGCGTGCGCGTGGTGCTGACCCGCGGCGGCGAGCAGATGGCTTTTATAAAAATTGCCGACTACGATGGATCGATTGAGGCGGTCATCTTCCCAAAAAGTTTTGCCGAGCATAAGGCACTAGTGGTGGTCGACAATTGCATCGCGCTCAAAGGCCGGCTCTCCAACCGCAACGGCGAACTCTCGCTCGTGGCCGAAAAACTGAAGGCGCTGTAGGTGTGCACAACCCCTCTTGACATTTAGCAGAAAAGGAGTATTCTTTTTGCCAGAAGTAAAAAAGCAAGAGGGGTTATCATGTTAAAGTCCCTAGTCGCTCTAGTGGTCGCGGTGATGATACTCTCCGAGACCGGTCATATACCCGGAGTTCTGCAACTCGCAGGACTCCAATAACATGGAGGATAATAAAATGAACCAGCCCGTTAATAAGGGGCTCCGCGTCATTCGCAACCTCACCGAAGAGGAATACCAACTCGGTGAGCTCGATCGGAAGATGCGCGAGGAGTTTCTTCGGCGAGTTGCTCTTACTAAGAGGGGACATATTGAAGATATTGTCCGTGGCAAGTAGGGGTAGCACCATGACAACTTGGGAACTGAAGAAAACTCTATACGAGGCGCGAGGGGCAGCCAGTTGGGCGGTAAAGCTCGACGGTCCTAACTATGAAATGCAATGCCAGTATATTGCTGGCGTTGTCCTGCAAAAAATTGCGGCCGTCGCGCAGTCGGACGACTGGGAGGCGCGGGTAGAGGCGACCTCATTTTTACGCTCTGTACTTGGGCTATTTTACCCAGAGCTCGAGTACTTCTACCTCGCTTGCGAGGAGGACATCTTGTTGCGGCACACCTGCGTGTTCGGGGCGGTTGTCGAGAACGCCGGCCTGCTTTCGCGCGATGCGTGCCGCATACTTTGCTACGCGGTAAAACAAATTCCGCTTATGCAAGAAGCCGCCACGGCTGCTCTGCCGCGTCCTCGCCCGCGGTTGGCGGTGGATAACACCGACCGCGGCGTAGCGTAATCACCCCACGGGCAACAACCCCTCTCCACTACGCCGGAGCGGGGTTTTTCTTTTATGCGCGGTTGCGGTAGGATAGAGAATAATTATATGGAAGAACGAGACCACAAAAAACTAGGTCCTGAGTTAGGACTTTTTTATATAGACCCTATGGTAGGCAAAGGTCTTCCTATGTTTTTGCCGAAAGGTGCAATAGTAAAGCGCGAGCTTGAGAAGTTTGTTATCGAGGAGGAAACAAAACGCGGCTACCTCCATGTGCATACGCCCGATCTTGCCCGACTGGAGCTGTATGAAAAATCCGGCCATTACCCGCACTACAAGGACTCCATGTATGCGCCGATAGGTATCGACGGAGACAAGTTTATGCTCCGTCCGATGACTTGCCCGCATCACTTTCAGATGTATCTAAGCGCTCCGCACAGCTACCGCGAACTGCCTATGCGCATAGCCGAACTCGCGCAGCTCTATCGCTATGAGCAGTCCGGCGAGCTAATGGGGCTCCAGCGCCTCCGGACCTTCTGCCTTGCCGATGCGCACATTATCTGCGCCAGCGAGGAGCAGGCCGCGAGCGAGGCAAACAGTGCGCTCGACCTTATTGAGCATATGGCTACTGTTTTTGGACTTCAGCTTGGAGTAGATTATCGTTACCGGCTTTCTCTTGGTGATCGAGTCAACACCGAAAAATACTATAAGAACGACGCCGCGTGGGAGAAGAGCGAGGACCTTTTGCGTACGGTGATGCAAAAGCGCGGCGGTGATTTTGAAGAGGCAAAGGATGAGGCCGCCTTTTACGGTCCGAAGATAGATATCCAAATGAAGAACGTCAACGGCAAGGAAGATACGGCCTTTACCGTACAATACGACTTTTGTATGCCGGACCGCTTTGACTTAAACTACACCGCCGAAGATGGCAGCAAAAAACGCGCATTCGTGATACACCGCTCGTCTATCGGCGCCATTGAGCGCATTATGGCCTTTCTTATCGAAAAATATGCCGGCGCCTTCCCCACCTGGCTCTCGCCCGTACAGGCAGCAGTGCTCCCCATCGGTGAGGCACATCAGGCGTTTGCACAGCAGGCACAAGAGCAATTGAAGGCGGCGGGCATCCGCGCCGAGCTCAATATAAGCAATGAGT
>MEWV01000008.1 GCA_001775445.1 Candidatus Adlerbacteria bacterium RIFCSPHIGHO2_02_FULL_54_18 | reverse complement strand
TTTCACCTGAGCGCCGAGTTTTTGTGCCAACACTTCCAAGTTTTTGCGCTCCGGCCCCTCACCTGCAATGAGCAAGGTTCGACCTTGCTCAACTGCCGCTTGTATTGCCAGATCGTGACGTTTGCTCGGCATAAGTCGCCCTACCGAAAGCAGGCGCTCTTTGCGCACCGCCTGCGGGTCGGGGCAAAAGAAGTCCGTGTCGATGCCATGTCCCATCACACGCACTTTATAGCTGCGCAGGCGGAAGCTTTCTTTCGACGCGGTAAAAATGACGTCGGCAAATTTCTCCGCAATACGGAGTTTCAGGTCAACGCTTTTGTGTGTGTACCATAGTGCACTCTGCTTGCCGCGCAGGCGCCATAGCCACCCCACTAACACCAAATACTCTGGGTTCATATGGACAAACACGGCATTATACTCCTCTGACATCATTATCCTCAACAACCTGGCTGTGCGTGCAAGTTTGCCGCGGGGTACTACATGTATGCGGACATTGTGCGATAGCGCGTGCTCCCCCTCGCGCAGGCATACAACGGTTACCTGCGCACAATGCTTGGCAAACTCCTCTACCCAGCGCACAAAAAACCCGAGGTCAGAGTCGTGTTGATCGAGCGCCTGTGTAGTAATAAGAAGTTTCATACTTGTCCGTACACGCCTTTTAGTAAATTGAGGTCTTTCTTTGAAGCGCGCAAAAGCGCGGTATTTTTTGCGATGGTCGCGTCTATAAGCGCTGCACCTCTCTTGTCGCCCACCTTTTTTTTATAAAATTCTGCGAGTGCGGCAATGTCTTTGATAAAGCAGACGCCCCCGGCGCCGCGCCCACGTTTTGCCCCCTTGTGCCCGCTATCGTGCAGCACTCGCAGATGCGACGGCCCGATGCGCGGATCAGCGGCAATAGCTTTGCTCACCGCCCCATACTCCGCCCCCGCGGCCTCGCATAGCTCATACATCAAGTTGGCGTAAAGCACTTTAAGATACAGAAAAAAATTGCCGCCATATTTAACTAGTTCGGCCTCCTTTGCCGCGCAAACAAGTTCAAACGGAGCGTGCGGCAAAATCTTAAGCACTTTCCGCGCAGCGGCACGATAGGCGGCCGTTTGCCGTGGAATACCAACAATATTACGCAAAGGGCGGGCGGCATCTTCGGCTGCCTGTTTAAGGACCAAAAATTCGGGGGAATGCATAATCAATACTTTGGGGAACTTTTTTTGGAGTTTAGCCGTAGTCCCCGGCAATATGGTCGATTTGATGACTGCCGTTTTACCCCTGCCGACAAGCGCAAGCGCCCCTTCCACAACTGAGTAATCGAATCCTTTTGGAGTAGTGGGTGTTGGTACTGCAATAAAAACGATGGTGCAGCTTTTTATTTTTTCTTTATTGCTGCGATACGGACTTTCCAGCGCGTAGCGCACAACTGTATAGCCGCGGCGCTCCATGTCGTCTGCGTAGCTCTTGCCGATAAATCCCTGTCCAATAAATCCTATGTTCATATAGTTAGGTAAGTGATTGCTTCCATTGTTGCCCCCACTCCTGTTCGTTTAATAAATGTATCTTTAAGTCTCCCTTGCCGCCAGAGCGCAATACTTCGGCGACCGCATGAGCAAGGTCCGGCCTTGCCGCCACCGCGGCGCCCGCCTCGCGTGCTACGCCGATGTCTGGCGATACCACCGGCACCCCTGCCGCGAGCGCCTCTATAATACTCGCACCGTAGCTCTCATGTTTCGAGGTAGAGAGCACCACATCCGCCTCCGCGAGATATGCGGCAGGATCCTGCCAACCGGGAAACTCTATTTCTAAGCCCGCGGCCGATTTCTTAAGTTTTTTCTCTAAACTGCCGGAGCCGAGCATGACCAATCTGGCGTTTGGAACCTTTTTGAGTACTTCAATCGCACACAAGGGGTCCTTTTCATCCTCAAACCGTCCCAACCAAAGGATATTTCCACCCAGTAAGTCTGACTTACTGGGTTGGTGTATGATATTTCGAAATTTGGATATGTCGATATATACAGGTAGTACAGATATCGGTGCGGTAACACCCATGTTCTGCACTTGTTTCTTTATTTTTTCCGACACAACGCGGATAGAGTCTGCGTGCCTCAAAATAATTCGTGCAAGAATATGCTTCCACCACGGCAGTACTTGCAAATCCATATGGACTTGCACATTAAACCGCGCCCCTATTTTTTTTGCCGCACGACGCGCAAACGCGCCGCGCAGCAGGGGGTCCTGCGCGGTCACTACGTCAAACTGCCCAGCGGGAACTTTCGGCCACAAACTTCCCCATCCTATATAAACAACCCCGAGCCGCTCGACCTGCGCTGCCTGCAGCGCAAAGCGCGGACTCGCGGAAAAATTCTTATCGCCAGTAATCATCAGGACTTTCATATTGTGCGTAAAAGTGTGGCGAGCTCCTTTATCGTACGGTCAATTGAAAAGGTGGTGGACTTTGCTTGGGCAATCTTGCTACGCGCACGAGCCGCTTCTTTGTTTTGCTCAACATCTTTTAAAGCTCTGTAAAGAGATTCATCATCTTTTGGTTTGACGAGAAGACCCGTGACTCCATTTTCAACTAGTTCAGGATTACCCCCAACTTGCGTTGCAACAACTGGGGTGCCGAGCATCATAGCTTCAATGAGTGCGTGGGAAAGACCCTCATATGTTGAGTTAAGCACAAATACATCTGCTGCTTTTACCCACCCCATGGCTTCTGCGTGGGGTAGATCATTTACAATCTCTAGGTGCCAATTTTTTTCTCGAGCCACAACACGCTTAAGGCCTTCGAGACCTTTCCATGGGACTGGACGTGCTATGGTGACCACCAAAAAACCCTGTGGATGATTTATCTCAGCCGGTCGGGGCATATCTATACTGCTGTAGACCACTGACACCTCGGGAGTAAGGCGCCACTTTCTGACTATTCCTTTCATGTACTGACTCGGGACCACTACCGCGCGAGCACGGTTTAAGACACACTTTTGCACTGTGCGCAGGAGCCATACACGTAGACCATATGATTTCTTTTGGAATTCGTCGAGCTCGTCGGTAACGTCAAAACGTTGGCGCGCCTGCTCCCACGCATAGTCACCCGGGACACGGACTATGAACTTTCTTCCCGTAAGTAAACATGCAAGAGCTGCTGGCAATCCAACACTCACCGTGTCTTGCGCATACACAATATCTGCAGAGCGAAATACTATTTTAAAAAAGTATGCGATATGACGAAGTATCTTGGGCAAATGCCGCACTACCCTAAACGGCAGTACGGATACATCAAAACCAAGCGCCGGCAGGCGCTCGGCAAGCAGTTTGCTGTAGGTGGCTGGCCCGCCACTTTCAGGAGGATACAGGCCGGTTGCAATAAGAATTTTCATGTAAAAAGTCGGGAGAAAACCTTCTCCCGCATATCGTGCGCCAACAACTGCCAGTCGTATTTTTGGACAGCCAGATTACGCGCACTTTCTATAACCTTTTGTGTGTGCTCGGGGTTCCCTAAAATGTCCTTAATTTGCAACGCTATTTGGTCGGGCCGGTTTTTCTCTACCACCCAGGCAACCTCGGGTGAAATAAAATCCTTGAGACCCCCTTCTTGAGTTGCGATGACTGGCAGCCCCGCGGCCATCGCTTCGATGAAAGAGTTACCCATGCCTTCGGAGCGGGAGGGGCGTATAAAAATGTTCGACGCATGCAAATAATGTACAAGAGTTGTATTAGAAATTTGTCCCATAAAATGTACACGCTCGGACAATTTAAGTTTTTTTCTAAGATTCTTCAGATACGAATCGAGTGGTCCCTCTCCACATATTACAAAATGAATATTTTTTGGAAGTTCCAAAAGCGCACGAATGACATCGTCTACCGCATTTTTATGTACCAATCTTGAGGTGGTGATAAGAATGATGTTGTTGCTGGGTATACCTCTCTGTGTCCAGAATCGGCTTCTGTTGTCTGCTAGAATGTTTTGACCAAACCAAAAGACATCACAGCCATTGGGGATAATTTCAAGAGTCCCTGTAAATCCGCGCTTGCGAGCCCAGGTGCCGAGATAGTTGGATATCACTTGCACGACCGTTGCCCCGCGAAATCCACGATTTATAAGCGGTAAAAACGGCAAGATGCGTAGGCGTCTAAACATGTGATGCTCGGTGTCGCCCTCTTGCAGCGTGAGCGCGTACGGTATGCGCAGACCCGAGAGCAAGAATGGTAGGAGCATATAGCTCATCATCACCCATACCGCATCAAATTTTTCTGTTTTGTGGAGCCGACGTGCTTCCCAAGCCGCGAGCGGAATAAAAAGAATTTTTGAAAAGTAGCCGCTTCCCTGCCCTACACGATGGATCGTAACATTTTCATTTTTTTCTTTTTTCTTGTCGGCCGAAGAAAATCGCATCGTCACCATATGAAATTCAATATCCTTGATATTGTTTGTAATTTTTTTTATAGCCACCTCGGCCCCGCCCACGCGCGGGTAGTAGGCTAGGGAAAATATGAGGACTTTCTTCATCGGATTATTTTTGCTATATAGTCGGAGAGCTTTTTTTTGGCAACCCAACCAAGCCCCTCGCTTTTGGTGGTATCAAGCGTTGCCTCCATGCGGTTGCCCTTGCGCTCCGGAATCATCTTAATTTCACCGCCGAACAGTTGTGCTGCTTCGAGTACCGAATAGGATTCAGACGCACCGAGACCGTACTCGTCTCCTACCCCCTTCTCTCCAACCAAGACAAGCCCACTAACGATGTCAGCAACGTGTGTGTAGTTGCGCTTCTGCGTACCGGGCAGGACAACCGTAAGTGGCTGCCCCGAAAGATACTGCTGATGAAAAATCTCCACTACTGTACCGTACTTGCCCGCGCGCTCGCGCGGGCCGTACACGTTATAAAAATAAGTGACTGCGTACGAAAGCCCGTACCATCGCCCGTAATTTTCCACGAGCTCGGTGTTGCTGGCCTTGGTCCACGCGTAGGGGCTTTGCATACGACCAAGGCCGCCGTCGCCAAACTTGGTCGAAGAACCCGCATACACCAATTTGCTCCCCTTCTTTCTCCAAAATTCAACTACGCCAAACGTACCATCTTTGTTTAAATCCCAGACAAGAGCGGGTTCGGCGAGCGAAATTTCAACCCGCGAATACTCGCCCAAGTGGTAGATGGTGTCCGGCGTCTCAGGTACCAGTGCAGCGATATCTTTAGTATGACCCTCTCTATATTCCACGCCCGCGACGTGATTGTCACGCGAGCCGGTAAAATAATTATCAAGCGAAATAACCTTGTGGCCGTCCTTGATTAGGCGTTCACAAAGATGCGAGCCGATAAAACCCGCACCGCCGGTAACTAATACAGTTTTTTGCGCCATAGCCATTACCCTACCGCATGAAGCGGGGTTACTCAATATCAAACTCCTCGGCGGCGGGCGGGGTTTCTAGGCCTTTACGCGGACGGGAATAGTGAATGCCCGCAACCCCGACAGTCAAGAGTCCTGCAAGCGCAACAAGCGAGGTCAGCAACATGGATGAGCCGCGTGCCGCAGGGGAGCCAAGTGCGGCGGCGGCCGAAACACTCTCAACGTTTGGCTGTGACGCTGTGGGAGCCGAAATAGTGGGGGGTGGCGTAGAAACAAACGCGGGGGTCGGCACACGTTCTCCCCGCAAGGGAGAGTTCTGTCCTGGCACCGCCGAGGAGGCAGCGACACCGTTTGGATAGTGCAACTCTGCCGAAGGGCTGCCGAGCAAACCGGTCACTTCTGCAGCAAAACGCACGCCTTCGTTTGCTAATATAAAAGTATGCTCCGGTATGACGTATTTTTGTCCTCCGTCCTGCAAAGACCATAATCCGACGTCAAGGTCGCTGTCTGAAAGATTATAGACCAGAAGCGAGCCGTCTCCCTCGGCACCGAGGGAAACTGTTGCATCCCTGGCTTCAACAGTAGTGCGACTCATTGCGGACGAATAATTATATGCGGCGGTCACTGAAAGCACATAACGTCCCGGATAATGATAGGTGTGGAAGACACGCTTTCCCTCGGCAACGGTACCATCGCCGAAGTTCCATATATACCGCGCGCCGGAAACAATCGGCTGTCCTGAAGCCGTGTACGCTGCGGCCTCAGAGTATGAGCCGCCTCCTGCTGTCACTACTTTGTCGGTGACCACACTAACGGTTATAGAGGGCGGTTCATTTGCGCTCTGTGATTGGAGTTGCGTTTGAGTCGCTTGTGTTTGTGTTTGAGGTGGACTCTCAGGTGGAATTTCAACCGGCGGCGTTTGGGTTGTACCGACCGTAATGTGGTTTTTTATTTTTTCGTACGAGACAGAGCCGGGAGCCCCTATGCCGCTTGCACGGCTTACCTCCTCGATAGCGGCATAGGGGCGGTTGTCGACGATGCTTTGCGCAACCACGTCACCCACTCCGTCGAGCGTCTTAAGCTGCGTAAGCGTGGCAGTATTTATATTTACCGCATGGTCGGCCGACAGCGGCGGCACCCCTATCGCCGCAAACAAAATAAAAAACAAAACGACGGTTGTCCGATTATTGTGCATTGTCAGGAAGGTCATCAACTTTGAGCATATCGCGCAATGTTTGTTCGGGGAAGACATCCTTTTGTGGCGGCGCTTTTTGGGAAGGAGCGGCAGATTTTAAGGCCTCCTTAAGGGGTGACCCCGTCGCCTGTGCAATGGTGACCTGCGCAAGCGCCTCGCGCAGGTTCTTCGGTCCCGAAAGCGGAGGCGGCTTCGGCGCCTCCGGCGGCGCAGGAGGCCGTTGTCCGCTCGGCGGCCTTACAGGGCGCAGATGGTGCGGCTGTGGTGGCGGCATACTGTCTACCTCCTTTTTTGGAGGTGGAGGCGGAGGCGGTACAAGCACAGGGGGAGGCACCGGAGCCGGCGGACGAACAGGGGGCGTATATTTTGCGTCTTGGGGGGAGCGCGGTTCTGCGTGCGCAACGGGAGGCCTTTTGGGCTTTGGCGGCTCCAGCGGCGGATCGCTCTTTTGCCACTCATCTATCATCTTTTCTACCTCGGTCCGGGGTTTGCCGTAAACAGCCCGCGACGCCGCGATAACTTCATCGACGTAGCGCTCCGGCGGCGGGTCAAAAGGGGCGAGCGTTGTGGCACTAAAAGGCGGGGAGCCAACGCCGTCTATCATCAACGTGAGATAAATTTGGGCGAACCCAAGATTAACAAGGTCGGTCGCTGTAAATTGCGGATCAAAAATGGTTTCCAGCGTCTCGGCGTCAAACGGCCCTACGCGGAAAGCAACGGTAGTGCCAACGTTGCCAAAGACCGCATCACGCACCTCCTCCTCCATTTGCTCAACATATTGGTGTGCGATAATGAGATTGAGTTTGTATTTGCGCGCCTCTGAAAGGATATCCGAAAAGCTTTCGTTGGCAAAGTTCTGAAACTCGTCCACATAAAAATAAAACGGCGGGAGTTTTTGCATCACCTCGGCGGGAACATCGGCGCGCGACATCGCCGCCAGATAAATTTTTGTAACAAGCATACTCCCCAGGAGTGTCGCGTTTACCTCGCCGACGCGGCCTTTGGAGAGGTTCATAATCAAAATCTTCTTGTCATCCATCATCCGACGGATGTCAAAAGACGACTTTGGTTGGCCTATGATATTGCGGATGAGCGGATTGCTTGTAAATTGCCCCACTTTATTTTGTATCGCGGGCGTAGCATCCTGTGTATAACGGTCGGTGTAGTTGGCGAACTCGTCCACCCAAAAGCTCTTTACAATCGGATCTTTGACATTCTCGATCACCTTCTTGCGGAACATTTTGTTGATAAGCAGTCGATTGACATCCAAGAGCGTGGCACCTTCGTACTCCAGGAGCGCCAACAAGGTGTTTGAGAGAATATACTCCATGCGCGCGCTCCACGCGTCTACCCAAATCTTGCGAAAGGCCGAGAGCAGCCCCGAGACCACCAAGTGGCGCTTGTCGTAGCCGACATCCTCCATCACGTTAAAGGCAATAGGACACTCCATATCAAACGGTGCAAAGTACACCACATCCTTTATGCGCTCCTTGGGGACATACTCCATAATCCGGTCGGCAGTAGAACCGTGAGGGTCTATAAAGGCCACTCCCTCGCCGTTGCGGATGTCTTGTATGGCCATATTTTCCAACAGGGTCGACTTGCCCATCCCGGTCTTACCGATGACGTACATATGCCGCGCCCTGTCTTTGCGCTTGATGCCAAACGATATCTCCTTGCCCCGGCTATTGGTTTGGGCAAAATAATTTATCTGGTCGGGGTCCTCCTGCATTGCCGTAAGTATAGCAAAAAGAAAAGCCCAACCGTGTCAGCGGTCGGGCAACTTCTGGCGTGTGCGCATTAGAACGGGATATGCATTATCCCATCAGGACTGCCCGAAAAGATAACGCCGTGTTCGGTTTCGAATATCTTTCGGTATAGTACCTGCCGAGTCCGAATGAATGGATCCGAACACAAAGGACCCGATGACCTGATGGCCTGCATCATTTTTTCGCTGGCATGCCTCGTCATGTGGTCATACCTGTCCTTTAGTTGTTCAACCGTCATTTCATCCTCTTTCTTATCGAGTCGAGGATCAGCGAATACGATATTCATTGACCACCTCTTGTGCTGGAGTTTCTTCTGCAACAACTATACTACAACAAAACACACTATACTAGTGCTACTGATACTGTATATAAATAGGAGTGGGGGTAAGTCCCAGTATTTCTTGGAGCGTCAGGAGTGCCGTTGAGGGGGGTTTTAGGTCATTTTTATAAAAGAGCTTTATCCCGGTAAACTGCACCGGCTCGGAGTATATAACCGAGTTATAAGTATTGATTTTTTTTGCTCCAAAACCCCAGCCGTCCATGTTCATCACCACCTGCACCTCGGGGCTTGGTTCGATGCGCTGGTAGCCAGTAACCATCTCTTCGGTAAACCGGTGCACGATTAAAATTTTTGGCGGCACATTGTTTACCTTGACTACGTTTGAGAGATAGCGCACCGCCCAGTTGATATCCTCGGCACTCATGGTGCCGATGACGCGTCCGGGCGCTACGCCCCCGTGCATTGCAAACTCCGGGTCAAGCGCCAGGTGTACCTGCGGCATAGCGAGATAGTGTTCGAGCAGCGGCAACTCTTCTTCTACAGTGCTGAGGCCTACTTGTATCTCGAGTACCACGATGCCCTCTATTTTTTTAGCCATCGCGAGCGCCTTGTCTATTTGGCTGTCCGGCATACGCAGGCGATACTTGCCGTCCTTTCCGGCGCTCTTTTGTGCAGTAACATCAATATATTCGATAGCCGGCACCACGGGGGTGGAAGGGTCTGCCTGCTCCCACGCGGCGACCTCCTCCCTAAGCCGCTTTAGTACCTCCTCCTCCGGGTACTCGCCGAGTATGCCCATGCCCGTAGAGTAATAGTTGCCATAGTATGCGACGATGCGATTAAATGGGAGTAAGGCGCCGTAGCGCGGATATGCCTTGCGTGTCGGCCACAAAGGAGCAATGAGAGGCGAACTCGTCGCTGTGGACAGGCGGGTGGTTGTCGCTCCGGAGAGAAACGCTTCGTACCACATGCTCGAGGTGGCAACATGCGCAAGTGCAAGCAGGCGCATATCGTAATCGAGTGTGTCGAGCACTGGCGCGGAGGTACTCCCTATTGGAGTCGAGGTGGCCTCGTTTACGTAGGAGACAGAAAGGAGTTCCGGCACGCCAAAAAAAACGCCGAGCGCGAGCAGAACAGACGCGCATAGTGCTCCACCGAGCACAAGCGGGCGTTTAATTGAGTGAGGTGATTCCTTCTTTATATTCATTGGGTGCAGCAGTAGGAGCGGAATTGTCGACAAAAGGGTAGGAGCGCCCCGGCCGCTCAAAGCGCGGCAGCGCAGAGCGGCTGATGGCCTCACCACGTAGCAGGAACCCTATCACCACAAGAGCAACCCCGGCGGCCACAAAAAGCGCCGTCTGCCAGGAACCGGGTACGCCGAGCATCGTGCGCACGACGATGACAAAGATGCCGAGTCCGATTACGGCCATTTCTTTAGACATAAACCGAGTATACCACTGCGGCTACATACTCTCCACTATAACCACAAACTCCCCGCGCTGTTTTTGAGGGTCTTGCTCCAGCCGCGCGTACAGCTCTTCGGCGGTGCCGATGAGCGCTTCTTCGTATATTTTTGTAAGTTCCCTATAAAGGCCAATGCGGCGGCTGGGGGCGGCTTTTGTGAGCGCTTCAAGCGCTTTCATAATCCGATGGGGCGACTCAAAAAAGATACTTGCACGGTCGCTTGTCGCAATGTCTTTAAACAACTTTTCCCTCCCCTTTTTTTGCGGCAAAAATCCGTAAAATGTGAAAGAGGGTGCCTTAATTCCTGCGATAGAAAGTGCCGCGACAAGCGCCGACGGGCCGGGGATGGTCTCTATCTGTGCCCCCTGTGCTCTCACCTTGGCCACCAGCTCGCCCCCTGGGTCGGAGACATTGGGTGTGCCGGCGTCTGAGACAAGCGCGATGTGCTTGCCCTGCGCAAGCAACCCGAGCACTTTAGAGTCAGACACTGCTGGTGTATGTATATCAAAATGTGAGAGCAGCTTGCGCGTCTGTCGCGTATCCTCACATGCGACATAGTCGGCTTCCTTTAAGATACGCAGCGCGCGCAGAGTAATGTCCTCGAGGTTGCCGATGGGCGTCGCCACAACTGAAAGCTTGCCTGTCATATATTTATTTCTTTAATGCCGCTTCCCCCGCTTTATACACGTCGCCTGCACCCATGGTAAAAGCAATCGTATCACCGGAGAGTCTCTGCAAAAGTCCGGCTGTCTCCTCATATCCGTCCACTGCCCGTGCAGTGCCCCCTTTGGCAACAACAGCGGCTGCGAGCGCCTCGTGCGAGACACTCGGGTCGTGCGGCTCGCGAGCGGCATACACTGGCAGGATATACGTTTCGTCTGCACTGGCGAGCGCGAGCGCAAAGGCGTCAAATAGATCGCGTGTGCGGCTGTAGAGGTGGGGATGAAAAAACAGTACAATTTTTTTTCCGGGGAATTTTTGCCGCGCCGCCTCGATTGTCTTTGCTATAGCGGTCGGATGATGGGCATAATCGTCGTAAAGCAGCGCTCCACCTGGTAGGGTTCCTTTTTGCTCAAACCGCCGCCATGTGCCCTTGTAGGACGCAAGAGAGGCGTCCCATACGCTTTCCGGCGTGTTTGGAGAAACCCTTTTTGCCGCCGCTTTTGCGGCGCGGGCGTTTTCTTTATTAAATTCGCCCGGCACCAAAAGATCCGGAATATTCTCGTTTTTGTATTGCTCTTTTTCGATGACACCCTTTGCCCGTCGCCGCGCCTCATTAAATGCGGCCTCAAGCTCGGCGGGGGTTTTAAAGTAGTCGGTATGGTCCCACTCGATATTGGTGATGATAAGAAGTTCCGGCGCAAAGTTTAGAAAGTGGTTGCGATACTCGCACGCCTCCACCACAAACAAATCGCTCTTGCCCGCACGGAAATTGCTTCCCCACTCCGACACGATGCTTCCCACTACTACCGTCGGGTCGAGCCCCGCTTCAATAAGCAGGCGTCCGAGCATAGCGGTTGTGGTTGTTTTTCCGTTTGTGCCCGCAACGGCGATTGTTCGCTTGTGCTTAGCAACTTCGCCGAGCGCCTCAAAATAGGACTGTTGCGGTATCCCGAGTGCTACTGCACGCGCGCGCTCGGGATTGTTCTCCGGCACGGCGTCGCTGTATACAAGCAACTGCGTGTCTTCGGGTACTTGCGCGGCAGAGTGGCCTATATATGGCTCCACTCCTTTCTCGCGTAGCAAGTGTGTTGTCGGCGATTCGCTCTTATCCGAGCCGGTAACTATGGCTCCTTCGTGCGCGTAGAGTTGCGCCAGCGCGGACATCCCAATCCCGCCAATCCCGACCATGTATATTTTTTTATCTTTCATCGCAGTTGTTTGATTGCCGCCACAAACTGGTCATTGCGGTCATACTCGTTCTTGAACAGGCCGAAGGAGGCGAAGGCGGGGCTGAAGAGTATGACATCCCCCGGTACTGCCGCAGCTAATGCATCGTCAAGTGTCCCGGTAATACTTCGATATATCGAAGTGTTTTCAAGCTCATTTTTTATCCGATCGGTGCCGGTACCCTCCAGCAGCAGCACTTTTTTACATTTTTTCAGTGCCTCTATGAGCACGCTGAGCTCAAGCCCCTTGTCGGCGCCGCCTGCGATAAGTATTGTGTGCTCGATATCAAATGAACTCAACGCCGCGAGAGTCGCATCGGGCGTGGTGGCGTTGTTGTCGTTATAAAAGGTGACGCCTTTTATTTCTGCAACCTTTTGCAGGCGGCCTTCGACTGGCTCAAATGACTCCAACCCGTTCTTAATCTCATCCTCGGATAGCCCGAGTATACGCAAGGCAAGCGCCGCGAGTGTGGCGTTTTCTTTATTATGCTCGCCAATGAGTTGCAACTTCCAGTCATGCGGTAGGGGCGGTGGCACGAGCGGTACAACCGGCGGCATGGCTTTTTGTACTTGCGCGAGCACGCCTGCTCCCACAATAAGTTTGTTCCCGTTTTTCTGATGTAAAAAAATATTTGCCTTGTCCAAAAAATATGCTTCTTTGTCCCCACCATAGTAGTTGAGGTGATCGTCCATCAGGTTAGTAAACACGGCGATAGGAGGACTTACTTTAAGGTCGCCAAAGCCCTGTAACTGCCAGGAGTCGAGCTCCATCACAACGATGTCGCCCGCTTTTATACTGGGGAGCATCGCGAGGGTCGAGAGGCCCCGGATATTGCCGCCGAGGTGCGCCTGCTTGCCGGCCGCCTTGAGCGTCTGATAGATGAGGTGCGCGACGGTCGACTTGCCGCGCGTGCCAGTGACGCCCACGAGTGTCGCGCCCGCTTCCTGCGCAAATTTGGCGAAGAGCGCCGTACTCATGTAGACCGGCACACCCGCTTTGCGGGCAGCGGCAATGTACGGAGAGTCGAGCGGCACGCCTGCGGCCTTAATAATAATGTCGGTGTTAGTAAAATCTGCTTCTTTGTGACCGCCGAGCGTAAAGTAAATATTCGAAAACTTTTTGAGCCGCTCGAGTGATGTTGAAAGTTCCCCCTCGCTTTTTATATCAGTGACAACCAATTCCTTGCAGAGCGGAGCCAAAAACTCCACATCCCCAACCCCGCGTCCAAGAAGCCCCAGCCCCATCAGGGTTATCCGTTTGCTGGCAAAAAACTCTTTATAACCCATGGTTATCTTATCATGCAACAAACCCGCCGCTTCTGCAAAGGAAGCAGCGGGTTTGTAAAACTTTCTTCTGGTTTTTAGTTGCCCGGAACCGGCGAGCCCGTGGAACCAGTCGTCGAGTCAGGCGTCTGCGGCGGTACCAGCACCGCCGAGATTACATAGACGATGCCGTTACTTGTTTTGTATTACGTAAGGGCATATCCGTTGTTAACGTAGGCCAACTTGGTCTGCGGATGAACCTGGAAGTTGAGTGTATCCTTTGAGAGCGCGATGTGCGTGCCGCTGCTAACCGCGTCAAGGTCGAGTCTCTTGCCGGAGACCACCGCGTACTGCACGAGACGCTTTTTTTCTGCGGCGGTCATGGTAGAGATAGCGTCGGTAAGGTTCGCAAACGCGCCGTCTGTAGGTACGAACACGGTGTACGGTCCCTTGCCGGTCACGGACGCGGAGACGCCCGTCGAAGTGTATAGTGCGGCAAACTTGCCCGAATTCGCAAGGCTTGCAATGAGACCGTTAACGGTCAAGTTGGTACGCACCTCGCTGGCTGTAGCTACCGGAGAGCCCGCTCCGGCCGTGGTCTGCGGCGTAGTGGTGGCATTGCCGTTGGGGGTAGTAGTGGACTGCACAAACCACCAAATTCCCGCGATAAGAACTACGACGACAGCTCCAACTATCCATCCAGTATTATTTTGATTCTCCATATATAAAATACGTTCCCTATTAATGACTAATAATGCTAGCTTAGTATATTCCTCTCTTCATGAAGGGTACGTGAGGGGTTGGTCTTATGCTACTGTGGCGGTATGTATATTAAAGTGCGGGTTATTGCGGGAGCAAAAAAAGAACTAATTCAGGAGATTTCAGCCGGACATTTTAAGATATCGGTCAAAGAGCCCGCCCTGCGCAACTTGGCCAACCGGCGCATTGTCGAGCTGGTGGCGATGCACTATAAGGTTCAGGTACAAAAAGTCCGTATCGTGAGTGGCCACAGGAGCCCGTCTAAAATTTTGTCTGTTCCGGAACTTATCGCACGATAGTAAAAAGCCCTACTCGGCGGCAACCGAGAGGGCTTCGCAGGAATAGGGCCGGGGCGGTGGGTGGCAACGAACGGAGTCCATAAGACTCCGGTAACACCGAGCACACCTATTGTGCTCGGCATCGGACGTGTATCTCTTCCTTTCCTTTTGTTTGCGGACGTAGATGGGACGTCCGCACTCACACATACGACGGTGCTTCATGGGATGTCCTCCTACTCTACCTATATCTAACTATAAAAAAGACAAAATGTAAAACCTACTGTGGGCATGGGGAGATTTGAACTCCCAAGGATTGCTCCATGCGCTTCTGAGACGCACGCGTATGCCAGTTCCGCCACATGCCCATAATGCTCATCCTACACTTTACTCCGCCACTTCGTAGCTCCCCCGCAGAGGGGAGAGAAGTAGTGCGCGCTCTAGGGATCGAACCTAGGACCTTTCGAGTATCAGTCGAATGCTCTACCAACTGAGCTAAGCGCGCGGTGCGTGTGTCCAGATACTAGCAAAAAAACGCCAAAAGAAAAAGCCGTCGCGCACTCCGCGACGGTTTCTTGACGGTCGCTAAAGTAACCGCCATTGGGTTGCCCGAAGACCTTTTTTGTTTTGGGTCAGGGTGAGGATTTCGACTTTTTGTCCCTTATTGGGAGTGTCCCCATTAAGTGTAGAGTCAGACGAGGGGTTGCGACGCCCACATTTGCGAAAAAGAATATCGCCATCTCCTTCTGGATTGATAAGAAATCCATATCCGCGGTTGGGGTAGTAACTCTTCACGACAGTTTCTTGCGACATTCCTCTTCCTCCAAAAAGAACGCGTTGGGACTAATTGCAATTAGTATCACTCTTACCCGAACAATGCAAGAAAAACTTATCAACAAAAAAGGATACCCCCGGCCAGTGCGGTCGGGGGTAAGAGAGTGTGGGGAATGCTGTAGAAGAAAAAATACTCCTCCCTAGCTTGGATGGCAGCGGCGGGTGAGCCACTCTTTTTCGGCGTGCTTGTGGCGGCGATTGGCGGCCATTCGCTTCTCCTCTTGCTGAAAAAATAATGAAAACTAAACTGTCTATCCCCACCCTAACACGGGTTTTTTGGCAACACAAATAGCCCCAACAGGGGCATATGTGCATAAGTACCCTTCGACTGTGCTCAGGGTCTTCGAGAAACACACCTTTCTCTTGTTCCGTTTTGTGTCCTTCGATTTCTCTCGGGATTTTAAACCTGTTTTCCGCTTCATACTCAACAAAGCGTACTCTACAGGCCATCGAGGGTCCCTACGCTTTGGACCAATACCCCTTCTTCGCTAAAGCTACGAAGGGCGCAGCGAGTGCAATATAGGATTAGCACTATCATCCCCTCCCGCTTGCGCGAAAGGATCGCCGATTCAGTCATGCACTCGTACGAGATGCACAACAGCTTTTCAGTTGAATTGTTCCACGAGCAGCTTCCGCTACCCGTGCCTTGTTACGACTTACTCCCTGTCACCGAACTTGCCGTGACGCCACCGAAGTGACGCTTCAGGCACTCCCGGCTCCCTTGAGTTGACGGGCGGATTGCTACCACTGAAGGCTCAGTGTGCGTCCCCACGTAGCATACGGATTTCCCGTACTACGCGAGCCCGTGTCGTGAATTTCGCAGAGGGGGCGAACTAGTTCGCCCAAACTGTTTGGAGCAACCGGAAGGATTTGAACCTTCAACCTCCAGAGTGACTCTCTGGCGCTCTAACCATGTCTCTCCCCCACAAAACCTCTTAAAGAGGCTCCATCGCGGGAAAAGCTCTGAGCTCTACAGTAGCGAACCAAACAGCACAAAGAACTATACCCTCTGCGAAATTCACGACTACGGTTTTGTCCTTCGTCCCAGTAAGTCAGACTTACTGGGTCTACTACGACTCTGCTGACTTCTCATAACTACCGTTTGCCTTAAATTATGAGATCTCCTTCGGTCATTTCGTTTTCTGTTCCATGCATCCATCTAAGCTTTTTAGTGTACTTCCCCATTACTCACCTACTGGGTCGTACACACTCTTTCACTGTTGCCAGTGGGAGGCTGCTTTTTGCTACTAGGGCTCTCCGCCAGACATCTCGCGATGTCTGACTGCCCTTTCGCTACCGATTTACGTTCAGAAAATCGGGTCCGATTTTAACGGACTAGAAAACAAAACTACGAAGCACTTTTCTATGTTGAGTACAAGACTTGAGAAC
>MEWV01000007.1 GCA_001775445.1 Candidatus Adlerbacteria bacterium RIFCSPHIGHO2_02_FULL_54_18 | reverse complement strand
TCAGCCACTCCTCCTTGGCGCTTAAAATAGCACTTTTTTGACATTTTTGCTATTGTAATTCCATAGGGCGGTTAGCTCAGTTGGTAGAGCGTGTCTTTGACGTAGACAAGGTCACAGGTTCGATCCCTGTACCGCCCACTCGCTCGACTCAATGACTTGCTCAGTATAAATACTGAGTGAAATAAAAGAGGAGAGGTACCCCGAGCGTGTCGAGTGGCTCATACTATAGGTGATGGTACAATGGTGTTTATTATAAATTTTAGTATCTATATGAAAAACGCTTATTTTTTCTCCGCAATAGTTTTTTCGGCAGCGTTCGTTATTGGGACTATTATTTCCTATACATGGCCTATATCGCCCGACGTGTGGCAGAGTATCTCCAACCCAACCGCTGATATGCTTGGATACGTAGTATGGATCTTGAGTGTTATTGGTTTTGTAGCGTTTATTATCGGCTGGTGGAATGAGCGGGTTAAATGAGGATTTTAGCATTCGAGACCTCGTGCGATGAGACGGGTATTGCACTTGTGGAGGGCACCAAAACGCCGGGCGGATTTTTGTTTGAGACACACAAGGCGGCATTACTTTCCCAGGCACACTTGCACGCCCCCTACGGCGGCGTCTACCCCACACTCGCCAAGCGCGAGCATGAAAAAAATCTCCCCATTCTTTTTAAAGACTTCGAGCACGAGACCTATAATGCTATTGCCGTAACGCAAGGGCCCGGGCTTGAACCTGCGCTCTGGCAAGGTATCGAGTTTGCCAAAAAAGTCGCTACAGAGCGGGGGCTGCCGCTCTTTGGCATCAACCATATGGAGGCACATCTGATCTCCTCCTTGGTGCAAGAAGGTCGGTTGGAGCATACTACTCTACCGATACTTGCACTGCTTATCTCCGGCGGGCACACGGAGTTTGTGTTGATGAAAGAGTGGTTTCAGTACGAGGTAGTCGGAAAGACGCTCGATGACGCCGTGGGCGAGTGCTTCGACAAGGTAGCGCGGATGCTGGGGCTCCCCTACCCCGGCGGGCCGGAGATTTCGAAACTGGCAACGCAGGCACGAGAAACCGGTCTTAAGGACCATCCTTGGCAGCTCCCTCGGCCGATGCTCAACTCGGGAACCTGTGACTTTTCTTTTTCGGGCCTCAAAACTGCCGCGCTTTACGCTCTGCGCGATGCAGGCGGGATACAAACACTTTCTGCCGATAAAATCGCGGCCTTTGCCGCCGAACTGGAAGACGCGATTGCCGAGGTGCTGGTCTCAAAAACCCGCAAAGCACTTTGGGACACAGAAATAAAAACTTTTGTCATCGGCGGTGGTGTCGCAGCCAACAAGTATATTAGAGAAAAATTGGAAGCGCTTATTAAAGACGAGTTCCCCAACGTCGAGCTGCGCTTGCCTCAACTTTCTATAACCGGCGACAACGCAATCATGATAGCCCAGGCGGCGCTCGCAAGAGCCCTTAGCGGCAAGGACAATGCTGCCGACGAAACCCTCGCAGCCGTTGGAAATCTCTCTATTGCAAGCTAGAATAGCCCAATGAGTACTGGAGTGCCCGAAAAGTTTCTTAAGCCCTACGACCCTGCTTCCACTGAGCCCGCGATATATAAAAAATGGGAGGAGTCGGGCTATTTTAATCCCGACAACTTACCTAATCAAAGTGGCGAGCCGTTTACCATTATTATGCCGCCGCCCAATGCCAACGGCTCGCTGCACGCCGGGCACGCGCTGTTTGTAACGCTGCAAGACATTATGACGCGCTTCGCGCGTATGCGCGGCAAAAAGGCGCTCTGGCTCCCCGGCGCAGACCACGCCGGGTTTGAGACGCAGGTTGTATACGAAAAGAAGTTGGAAAAGGAGGGCCGCTCGCGCTTTGAGATGCCGCCGGAGGAGTTGTATAAAGAGATACTAAACTTTACGCTCGAGAACAAGTCGTTTATGGAGGGCCAGCTGCGCCAGTTGGGCGCGAGTTGCGACTTCTCGCGCGAGCTCTTTACCCTCGACGATCGCGTTATAAAAACCGTATACGACACTTTCAACAAACTCAACGACGACGGACTGCTCTACCGCGGGTCGCGCATAGTCAACTGGTGCCCAAAACATCAGACATCGCTCTCAAACCTCGAGACAGAGCGCGTTGCCCGCACCAGCCCGTTTTATTATCTCAAGTACGGACCGTTTACTATCGGCACCGTCCGCCCTGAAACAAAGTTCGGCGACAAGTACGTGGTGATGCACCCGGACGACACACGCTACGCAGAGTACAAAGAGGGCGACAGGCTGGAGCTCGAGTGGATAAACGGCCCCCTCACCGCAACGGTAATCAAGGATGAAGCAATAGATAGGGAGCTCGGCTCCGGCGTAATGACTATTACCCCGTGGCACGACCAGGCCGACTTCGAAATCGCCGAGCGCCATAACCTCCCCTACGAACAGGTCATCGACTGGCGCGGCAAGCTCCTGCCTATCGCGGGTGAGTTTGCGGGCATGAACATCAAGGACGCGCGCGAAAAGATAGTGGAAAAGCTTCAAAGCAAAGGGCTTGTGGTCAAGATAGACAATGGGTACTCCCACGAGGTGCCGGTGTGCTATAAGTGCGAGCGCGAGATAGAGCCGCAGGTAAAAGAGCAGTGGTTTGTCACCATGGAGCCGCTTGCGAAGCGCGCCGCAGAGGCGGTTAAAAACGGCGAGGTCAAGGTGCTGACAGAGAGCCACGAAAAAATCCTCCTCCATTGGCTTGAAAATATCCAGGATTGGAACATATCGCGCCAAATTGTATGGGGCATCCCCATACCCGCATGGCAGAGAGGCGGCGAGTGGAAGATATCCAAGGACTCCCCCGGCGATGGGTGGACTCGTGACAGCGACACCTTTGACACCTGGTTTTCCTCCGGACAATGGCCGTTTGTCACGCTCGGCTATCCGGACAGCAAGGATTTCAAAGAATTTTATCCCACCAGTGTGATGGAGACGGGTTCAGACATCCTCTTTTTCTGGGTGGCGCGGATGCTGATGCTCGGACTCTACTGCACAGGCAAAGCGCCGTTTAAAAAGGTCTATCTGCACGGCCTCGTACGCGACGCCAAAGGGAAAAAAATGAGCAAGAGCAAAGGCAACGTTATCTCGCCGCTCGACGTGTCAAACGAGTACGGCACCGACGCGCTGCGCATGGGGCTTGTGGTCGGCAACACGCCGGGCACCGACCTCAATCTCGACCCTCAAAAAATAGGCGCATATAAAAAGTTTGCCAACAAGCTCTGGAACATCGCGCGTTTTGTGCTCTCGCAGGAGCGGACGGGCACGATAAAACCGGAGCTTAAACAGGAGTTCGATGCAATAGCCGCAGACGTTACCAAAGATATGGAGGACTATCGTATTTATATGGCTGCCGAGAAGCTCTACCACTATGTCTGGGGCCGCTTTGCCGCAGAAATTATTGAGGAGAGCAAGGGCAAGCCCGAGTACAACGCAACGCTGTACTATATTTTAGAAAACTCGCTCACGCTCCTGCATCCTTTTATGCCGTTTGTAACCGAGGAAATCTGGAGCGCGTTGCCCGAGCATAAAGAACTGCTTATGGTAGAGCTGTGGCCGAAAGCGTAGTGGTATAATTTTTGGGTATGGAGTCCCCGGTCTTTTTTATAGCCCTCCTCGGCGGAGTGCTCCCGGCGTTGCTCTGGTTGGCGTTTTGGCTCCTTGAGGACCGCTGTCAGCCGGAGCCCAAGCGCTATATTGTGCTGTGCTTTTTTGCGGGAGCCGCAGTTGTCTACCTGGCGCTCCAGCTCGAACGCTATGCCTGCACCTACCTTGTAAGCGGCGGCTCCTGCACGCTGCAACCGCCCCTTCTTATCCTTTTTGTGTGGGCGGCCATAGAAGAGGCGGCCAAGTTTGGTGCGGCCTACTTTGCCGCATTGCGCACGAGGGTCTTCAACGAGCCCTTAGACGCGGTGGTCTACCTTATTACTGCGGCGCTCGGATTTTCGGCCTTCGAAAATGCACTCTTTCTTATAGGGCCGCTTCAGGACGGCGAGGTGCTGAAGTCGATTATTACGGGCGACCTGCGATTTATAGGCGCGACGCTCCTCCATGTCCTCTCCTCGGCGACCGTGGGTATTGCGCTCGCGCTCGCCTACTACAAGGGTGTGGTGGCGCGCAGGACGGCGGCGGCAATAGGACTTATCCTCGCCACCGCGTTGCACACGCTGTTTAATTTTTTTATACTGGGGAGTAGTGGGGGCACCGTGTTCTGGATATTCCTCTGTATTTGGTTTGGTATCGTGGTATTGTTATTTATGACCGAGCAGGTCAAGCAGCCCGCGCGCGACTATTGCTAACTTTATAAAATGGCTACTAAAGAAAAAAGATCTTTGTTTGAGTGGCTGACCGGCAGCCAAACAGACGACTACACCTTCGACGAGCTCGAGCAGGGCGGCGCTTCCTATTTCCCCGCCCCAAAGGGTAAGCATCTTCCCATTTCGTCTGCATCCGACCAAGACACTATAGTAGTTGAAGAGGAGGAGGCCGGAGAGCTTGCGGTAGATGTCTATCAGACCCCCACCCATATTGTGATAAAAGCAATGATAGCCGGCGTGCGCCCCGAGGACCTCGATGTCTCCATCACCCGCGACATGGTTACTATCCGCGGCAAGCGCGAGCAGCATACCGAGGGCACCGCAGGCGACTTTTTCTTTCAGGAGCTCTATTGGGGCGCTTTTACCCGCACTATTGTGCTCCCGCAGGAGGTGGAGATAGAGGAAGCCGAAGCGAGCGAGAAGCACGGCCTCCTTATTATCCGCCTCCCCAAGCTCGATAAAGGCCGCCAGGCAAAATTGAAAGTTAAGTCCAACTAAGCTAGAATCGCTGGTATCGCTTGGGTAGCTCAGTTGGTAGAGCGCTTCCCTGAAGAGGAAGATGTCGCCGGTTCGATTCCGGCCCCAAGCACTTAATTGGTTTTGGTGCGCCCGAACTGGGCAAAGAAATCCTGTACCTGTATTTGGAAGTCCTTTGCGTTGCCGTAAGCCGCCAGCGCTTGCGAGACATAGGGTTGTACATAGGTGATATACGCCCAACCGCTCACCCCAACTATGGTGAGCCACCACACTAGTTGAAATATCGTGTGCCAACGCTGGCTACGGCGCATTTTACGCACTTGGCGGTTGGTGTCCTCGCTTGTTTTGGCAAGCCGTGCCACTTGCTCTCTCAACTCCTGGATTTCTAAGTCCATAAAAATAGTATAGCAGGAGAAAATTTGATACAGTGTGCACACGCTGAGCAGGCGCACAAACGCCCCCGTAGCTCAATGGATAGAGCAGTCCCGTCCTAAGGGAAAGATCCGGGTTCGACTCCTAGCGGGGGCACAGACAAGACGGGAGGCGAGGCCTCCCGTCGCCTCCCGTCTTCTATGGATGCATAGAAACCGAGAAGTCTCGGTAAATTTTATATGAAAAGTCCCGCCGAGATTGTGGTCACGGCAGGACTGCGGTTGTGGGGAAAATTACGCCGGGATAGCGCCGAGCAGGTCTTCGATCTGGCGACCGCATTGCTCCCAGTAGGTCTTCGGCCCGACAATGAGCGCCGAGGCGATGCTAACGCCCAGAGCCATCTGTGCGAAGATCACCCAGAGCACATCAGCCGATGCGCCGAGTCGCGCCGTCAGAAAGGCAGCCAGAGCGACACTTGCCACGCCGAGCAATCCTGCTGCGATGGTCCAACCACGCTTGCCGGTTTCCCAATAGTTCCACGGCTGACGACGTTTGTCGGCCGCTTCGCGCAGGAGAGCCATGCAGGTCTCGTAGTTGCCGCTGGAAAGCCCAAAGGAGAGCGCATACCATTGCCTATCCTTGTGGCCGATGATGCACATGTATCGCAGGTCGATCTTCTCCTTGTCTGGTGCCGTGTAGACCTTGATGGGGCAATATTCGGGCAGGATGTTTTCGATGAGTTCACGGAAGGATTCCGGCATCGCATCGGTCAACGGTTCCCATTCGAGATCGCTCGGATGCTTATAAGTCGCATCTAATTTTAGGCACAAACGAAGGAGCTCGACCATGGGTTGGGGAATCAATCTTGCTTCGGCCATCTGCACCTCCTCGGTCAGGCCACTTCATCCAGAGTAGATAGAACCATAGAATCACATAGTACACAACGCGTTTTTATTTCCAGGCCGAGACGGGGTAGCAATTAAGTTACAAAAAAATATAGGATTAATCGGGGCAGCGTATTAGGCCTCGATGCCGAGTTTAGCGGAGATTTTGGCGCGGTCGAAGCCGACCATAATGTCACCTCCGACGACAATAACGGGGACACCAAGCTGTCCGGTCATTTTAATCATCTCCTCGCGCTTAGCCGCATCTTGCGAAACATCGTAGTTAGTGTACTCTATTCCCTTTTCGACAAAAAACTCCTTGGCCATCTGGCAAAAATGGCAGGTCGGCGTGCTATAAATTGTTACTGATTTATCCATATACTCGTAAGTATAAAATTAATTACAACCCCGTGCAACTTTGTGCGAGTGGGGGGAATCGAACCCCCGCCCGATGCTTGGGAAGCACCAGTTCTGCCACTAAACTACACTCGCTTCGAAGACAATTTACCACACGAACAGGAGGTTCCATAGTTTTTCGAACGCGGTTTTTTGCTCGAGCACCACGCTACCCTGCGCGGCCTGCCGAACAATGTTTATCTGCCCCTCCCCGGGGCGTGCCACCCCGTAGCGTTCGCGCACCGCTCCCTCCAGTCCACGGTCGGAGGAGAGGGCACTCACGTCTGTCTTGACCTTTTGGTAGCGACCTTGGAGTTCGGAAAGTTGCGCCTCCGCCTCTGCCCGCGCAGCAGCGGCTTCAGAAAACTTGCCATACATATCAAAGGCCCCGCGCCCGGCGACAAATGCAGCCGCGCCAAGCAGTAAAATGCCGAGTACCCCTCCCAAAACCCGGAGCATCTCGGCCCCATATGTCCGGCGCTTTTTAAACTCCCGCATCTTCTTATTATACTTTGCCTGCGGCGAGGCAAAGTGCTATCCTACCCGTATCTATGTACGGGAAAAACAGAGACCGCAATGCCAAAATAATGAGCATTATTATTGGAGGCATTGTCATCGTCTCGATGATAATCTCTACTTTCGCCTTGGTACTGTAGGACTCACTCCCCCTTTACCATCTTCAAAAACACCTCTTCGGGGATGTTTACCTTGCCGCGCTCCCTCATCTTTGCTTTGCCTTTTTTCTGCTTTTCGCGCAGCTTCATCTTGCGGGTAATATCGCCGCCGTACATGTGCTGGGTAACATTTTTACTCATGGCCGAAAGGGTGCGACTTGAAATAATGCGCCCCAACGCTTGGCCTTGGATTTTAGTGCTAAACATCTGCCGCGGCAAAATCCCGTAGAGCTTCTCCACCGCCGCTTCGGCCTCGATGTCCACCCGGTGCTTGGCCACAATACGCGAGAACGCCGGCACCAGCTCGTCGGCCACAAGGATGTCGAGCCGCGCAACGTCGGCCACCCGCAGCTCGCGCATGTGGTATGAGACAGACGCATAGCCAGAGGTCGCACTCTTAATTTTGTCAAAAAAGTTGCGCATGAGCTCGCGCAAAGGCATCACGACGGTAAGTTTGATGCGACCTTCGGAAAAATTTTCTGTTGCCTCCGTTACTGCCTCGTGTTCAAACAGGAGCGTTACCGTATTGCCCAAATAATCCGATGGCAGCAGTATCTCCACCTCGACAAACGGCTCCCATACGCGAGTTATGAGACCGTGTTCGGGGAATTGCGGTGCCGAGTAGACGCTCATGCGTTTGCCGTCTTTGGTCTCTACTTCGTACTCGATGCTCGGTGTGGTTACTATTAAAGCGAGGTGCGCCTCTCTGCGCAGGCGCTCGGTAACAATTTCTAAATGGAGCATCCCGAGCATCCCGCAACAAAATCCCCGCCCCAACACCCCGGAGGACTCCTCCTCAAATGAAAGTGATGAGTCGGAGAGTCGCAGGCGAAAGAGCGCTTGGCGCAGGGCAATGAAGTCGTCTTGGCTTTCCGGGTAAATCGAGGCCCACACTACCGGACGCGGCTCGGCGTAACCGGCAAGCGGTGCGGTGGTGCTTTTGGCGGTGCGTACCGTGTCGCCCACGCGGGCAAAGCCCGGCTCTTTAATACCCGTAACAATATAGCCAATTTCGCCGGCAGTGAGAGACGCGGCA
>MEWV01000006.1 GCA_001775445.1 Candidatus Adlerbacteria bacterium RIFCSPHIGHO2_02_FULL_54_18 | reverse complement strand
GTGGTGTTGAGCGCCGAGTAGAGCTCGGAGCGCAGTTGATTGCCCAAGATTTCCAAACTCGCATTAAGTACGCTGGTGGTGACGCCGCTTTCGCTGACAACGCGCTCCACCACTCGCTCGCGCACAGGATAGGTGTTCTGGACGATCGTTTGTGTGCTTTGAATGTTTTTAGGAACGGTTGTGTGTGGAGCACTAGTAGGCGCGGGTGTTGCGGGAGAGTAACTTTGCACCAACACATCCGCAACCGGCACAGGCACTGGAGAAAACCAACGCGCAAAAAGATTTTTTAATCCGAAAGAAATTGTTGGGAAAGAAATACCTGGAGCCCCCGTCCCAAAAAAAGGCGACTCAATCTGCGAGAGAGCCGCTTCCTGTCGCACGCCTCCCAGTAGCCCGCTCTGGCCAAACGCCACACTCCCCAAAAGCAACACCCCCGCAAGAGCGGCGAGCGCACCCATTTTTGAGTGAGTACTCGAGAGTGCCTTAAAAAGTTTTACCGGCAGCGACGCATTTTCTTCCTGAAACTGCCTGCTCTCCTCGCGTCGAGTTTCTGAAAGTTCTTTGACACGCTCACTATGGGCCGCCGTACGCTCCTTTTCAAACAGGGTGAGCGAAGTGGGTTCGACAAACCAGCCCTTTTTGTCGCGTATGCCGACCAATTTTCCTTCGCGGCAGAGTTTTCCTATGTAGTCCTGGGTGCAAGAGAGTCGCACGGCGGCGACGCGCGAGGAGAGCAGGGGGATGCCCGATTCTGAAAGTATTTTTTTAGTGCGCTTCATGTGTCCGAAAAAGCTTTTGTTTGTGGGTCAGTTCGGTTGTAGGCCTTCATATATTTTACGCGCGCGCGTCCTTATATGTGCAAAAAATTGATTAAAAATCTGTGGATAAAACGCTTAGGGAATTTAAAAAAATATCCTTATTTTGCAGCGTATAAAATCTATACCGAAGGGTATCTGCCGCTGCAATTAGGATCATTCTAAGCGTCTAAAAAATCTACTTGTTTTTACTCCTATATCGCATATCCGAGATGAGATTATTTTATAAAGCTTTATCGGCAATACATATCCGATATCTCGTTTAGACCAAATGAGATATCGGATAGCTTCCGTATAGTTTTTTTAATAAAGAGTCCGCCCTTGTTTGGGCGGACTCTGCACTTTCTTATGTTCTAAAATGTAAGTTTGACAACTTTTTTAAATGATGCCGAATGCTACCATTCGATGCTGTAGAAGGTGCTTGCGGTGTTTTCCTCCCCCACACTTATATTCAATGATATGACACTTGACGCAGCTGCACTAAAAACAAGCACTCCTACTGCAATCACCGCGAGAGCTAGTGCGCGATTTTTACCTCCACTGCGCGCTCGAACTGCACTCGCAGAATGCACACTTTCTGTCGGAGCAGGCGCTGTTCCCAAAGACAAAGGCACTGCTGCGTGTTGAGCGAGCCGGGGCAGCATCGGTTCGTCGTCGGCGTAGTAACGCAAACCGCTTGTCTGCAAAGGAGCGGGTGCTTCTTTTTTTTCTAGTTCTGGCTCTGGTTCTGCTTTTTCTAGTTCTAGTTCCGGTTCTGTAACAGTGATTTTTATTTTTTGTGCTTCTTCTGTTTTTATTTCTGGTTCTGGCACCGGCTCTGTATTTTGCTCTTCTACCACTGATACCGGAGGCAGATGATCTTCGACAACAACCGGCGCTACAACTACCGGTTCTGAAACTGCCACTTGTTCCGAAGGGCTCAAACCGAGATACACGGAAAAAGAGTCCGCGTCGACATACCAGGCCCGACCGACTTTCTGCCCGACCACCTTGCCTGCGCGGATAAGCTGACCCACGTAGTCCTGGGTGTATCCGTTTTCTCGGGCAACACGGCGAGACGATATATATCGCTTGCCCGATATTTGGAGCTCATCCATATAGCTAGAGTATACTCTAGCCGAGAACTTTTTGTATAGCGTCGCGCAGTTGCTGTGGATTAGCTGAACCCTTACTCATCTTCATCCCCTGCCCTATCAAAAACTGCAGGGCTGACTCCTTCCCCGCTTTAAAGTCCGTTGCAACCGACGGATGGGCCGCCACCACCTGTCGTGCAATATCCTCAAGAGCCCCACTGTCGTTTTGTTGATAGAGCCCTTTTTCTTTGGCGATAGCGCGCGGGTCCGTATGTGTTTCAATCACCAATGCGAGGATGTCCTTCCCCGCTCGAGACGATACCTCTCCTTCGGCAATCATTTCTATCACTGCTTTAAAATGTTTTGTATCTACGCTTCGGCCACTTCCCGCAAGATCATTGGCGATGTAGTTTGCACTAAGGGCAATCCGCTCATCACCCCGAGCAAGCCCCTTAGTGCTCTCATCAAAAAGGGCTCCGTATTCGGGCTGGGAGACAAACATTGCGGCATCCTCCTGTTTGAGTCCGATTTTTATATAACGTGCACGCCTCTCCCACGGCAACTCCGGCAGGACAAATTTCTCATACTCGGCAACGTCAGCAAGCACTACACTCGGCAAATCCGGATCGGGGAAGTAGCGGTAGTCGTGACTGGACTCCTTTTTGCGCTGGCTGAAGGTAACTTGTTTTGACTCGTCCCAGCCGCGCGTCTCCTGCACTACCATGCCCCCGCTCTGGAGCAGCGTGCTCTGGCGTTCTATCTCGTAGGCAACGGCTCGCTCCACCGATCTGAAAGAATTCAGATTCTTTACTTCTACTTTTGTCCCGAGCTGAAGAACCGTCCTTGAAGAGCCCTGGTCTAAGGATGGTCCTTCAGTCGGAGCTATGGAGATATTTGCCTCTACCCGCATTTCTCCCTTCTCCATGTTGGCATCTCCTGCCCCGAGCGAGCGCAGTAATAACTGCAGTTCTCGCGCGAACGCACCGGCTTCTTCGGCGCTGTGTATAACAGGTTCGGTAACAAGTTCCATCAGTGGAACGCCTGCGCGATTGTAATCAACTAAACTGACTTGTGCTTGCCCCGAGCTTGTCGAGGGGTGTTGGGAGCGTGCTGTATCCTCCTCAAGGTGGATCCGGGTAAGCGCTACTCCCGCAAGAGTGCCGCCACGCACCAGCGGATATTTATACTGACTGATCTGATATCCCTTTGGGATGTCAGGGTAAAAATAATTTTTGCGGTCAAACTCGGTATACTCTTTTGCCTGCTCTCCTCCCACGGCCTCTCCTACCATAAGCACCTTGCGCACCGCCTCTTTGTTTATCACCGGCAGTGTTCCCGGATGCGCAAGGCATACGGGACAAATATTTTTATTGGGCGTCTTTTCGTCGGGGTTGTTGAGACAATCGCAGAACATTTTGGTTGCGGTCTTAAGCTCTGCATGGACCTCCAAGCCGACAGTGACTCTATACATATATAGAGAGGATAGCGCGCGGCTAGCTCCCCCGCAATACGGCCACTAGTGTGTCGGCGAGCATTTTGACCAAAATGTCATCAAGCACCGAGACGCTTTCGACAGACACACCCCTGCTTTTAAACTGTTCCCTAACATCCTTAAGTTCTTTCGGGTTTTTGGTGTCCGATTTTGTCAAAACGACTATTTCGGGCTTCTTCCCCAACTCTCCCTCCCCAAACCGAGAAATCTCGTCTCGAACGATTTCGTAGTCCTGTAAAGGATTCTCGGATTCCAGAGATACGCAATGTATGAGTATTTTTGTCCGCGCGATGTGACGGAGGAACTTGGAGCCGAGACCCTTCCCCTCGGACGCCCCTTCGATAAGACCGGGGATGTCGGCCAACACAAAGCCGTACAATGCCCCTAAATTGGGGTCGAGAGTGGTAAATGCGTAGGAGCCGACTTTTGCCGCCGCGCCAGTAAGCGCATTAAGGAGCGAGGACTTCCCCGCGTTGGGGAGCCCGATGAGACCCGCATCAGCAATGAGCCGTAGTTCTATAACAAGCTCGGCCTCCTCGCCGGGGAGTCCCGGAGTGGATTCTTTGGGAGAAGTGTTGACGGAGGACTTAAACACGGCGTTGCCCGCGCCGCCCCGACCTCCGCGCAAAATTAATTTCTTTTCATCTTCTACAAGCAGCTCGTGCACCTCGCCGGTCGCCGTGTTTCGCACGACAGAGCCGACAGGCAGATCTATAACAAGATCTTTCCCCGCTTTACCGTCGCGGTTGTAACTTTCGCCGCCATGTCCGCTCTCTGCCTCGAATTTCTTTTCTCCCCTGTAGCGGCCAAGAAGGGAGATATCACGCACCGCATGCACAAAGATGTCCCCGCCGTTGCCGCCGTTGCCGCCCGCAGGACCGGAGTACTCCTTGCCCTTGAGATGCAGCCAGCGCACCACGCCGTCGCCTCCCCTGCCCGCGCGCGCGAGTATTGTTAGTTCATCAACAAGAGCCATATCAAAAAAGGTGGAGGAAGTAGGCCGCGACCGCGGCGGCGATAATAAACAAAATCAAGAGCGAGCGAGTTATGAATCCAAAGAGACCGTAGGCAAGCGCCGCTATAATGAGGATCGTTTGATACTGTGCCACCAGGGGGACAAACTGGGCGAGCAGAAGCACCGTCACAACAAGAAGTAGTGTTTTGATGACCGACTTAATCATGAGAGCATCGTACTGTATTACAAGTAGTCGAGCAACGTGTTGTACCCCCACTCCCCAAAGAGCGAGTATCCATTGGCAATAAACATATCCATCACACCGGTGAGCATCAACACCCCGACCGCGACGAGCCCCACCCCGCCGACGAGCGTGAGGATGCGCACCACACCACCTATCCGTGCGAGGAGTGTTGTTGTCTCGGTCACCAACAAAGCGCACAGGAGGAACGGTATCGAAAGCCCGAGCGAAAAGACGCCGAGCAAGAGTGCTCCATAAAGAGCGGTGGAGGAGGTGGAGGCAATGAGAAGCACTGTCCCAAGGATAGGCCCTATGCAGGGACTCCACCCCAGCGCAAAGAGCGCGCCTATAAGCGCCGAGCTCGGCATCCGCCCCAAAATAAGAAAGGAGGGCAGGCGCAGGTGCCTCTCGCGGGAGATAAACGAGGTGGGCAGGAGCCCGAGCATCGTGAGCCCGAAGAGGATAATGATAGCGCCAGCGGCCTTTGAGAGCAGGTAGCGCCACGGCCCTATAAGAACTCCAAGGAACCCGGCCGCCACCCCGAGCAGTATAAATATGACGGAAAATCCGATGACAAAAGCAAGGGCGTTTAAAAACACCACGCGCCGAGCGCTCTTTTTTGCCGCGGGGTTGCTCAAAGCGGAAAGCGGTATGCCCGCAATGAACGCGAGGTAGCCGGGCACTATGGGGAGCGTGCAGGGGGCAAGAAACATCAGTATCCCCGCAACAAAAGCCCCCACAAACAACGGCAAGTCCATATGCTAAGTATATGTCGAAATTTAGAAATGCAGATATTTCGATAGGATGTCTCCGATCTTTATTGTCGAAATTTAGAAATATTGATATATCGAAATGTCATTTCCTAAACTTTTGCAGCTCGGGATTGTCGCGCAAAAATGTTTCAAGCGGGTCGGCCTTTGGCACCTGTTTAAACTGCGCACCCTTTTCTGAACCTCCCTTAACTTTATTGGCAAAACTTTGGATTAGACGAGAGCACTCGTCGGTTAGGCCGAGACCTTTCTTCAATCCTTCCGCGGACACGTATCCGCGGTCGGAGGCGATATATAATTGCGCACGCACCTCGCCCGCCTCACCTTTCGCGATAAAAAGCGCGTCTATAAACTCGTTGCGCGTGCCGCGGTCAAACCCCTCGGCGATATTGGAGAGCGGTGAGATTGCCGCGCGGCGGATTTGGCGCTTGAGGTCTATGTCTTTAAACTGCGGATTGTCGGTAATATCAAATATGCAGTTTGCCAGTTCCCGCGCTTTCTTCCAGCAAATCAAATCCTCAAACTTTTGTATCGTAGCCATGGGCAAAATGTCGAAATATCGATATGTCCAAATGTCGAAATATCAAAATTTCGATATATCGATATATTAACACCTTGCGCGCCGAGCAAGTATCGAAATATCTACATGTCTACATTTCGAAATATCTTACGTGTGTGGAAGCAAATAAAAAACCGCCTGACGAGCAGGCGGCGAAAATCACTGGATGTCCTGGTGAACCTCGAGACCGATGAACTTGAGCGCTTCGTGCTCACCGGCATCCGGCGCTGATTCGGATCGGCCGAAGATGTCTCGGTAGAAGCATGACTTTGCATTGGTATGGCACGCAAGGCCGGGACCTTGTGGCTCAACCAAATAGAGAATGGCGTCGCCATCGCAGTCGACACGAACACTGACAATCTGCATAAAGTTTCCGCTCTCCTCGCCTTTGACCCAGCTCTTTTTACGGGAGGTGGAATAGAGCGCAACCTTGCCGACCCGCAATGACTCGCGAAAACCGACCTCGTCGGTAAAGGCGACCATGAGCACTCGAAGCGTCTTGGCGTCTTGCACGATAACAAGAGCTAGACCTCCAATGCCGTCGACCGTGCGCTTGAAGTTTGGACCTAACACTCGCATGATACTTCCCTTCTCCGGCCTGGCCGGTGCTTACAATTCTGCTCAGCACTATGCCCTATTTTTTAGCCTCCATCAAGCGCTGGTGTTCTTCGGTGTTTTTGAGGCCGCAGTTCTTCCACTTTTTGCCCGAGCTGCACGGGCACGGGTCATTGCGGCCGATTTCGCTGCCGCCCTCTGGCGGCGCGGAAAGCGTGATAACCGGAGCCGGAGCCGCCACTCCAGAGGGCTGCCTATCTTTGGTAAGGCGCTCCAACATCTCAAACACGTTCCCGCGAAAGACCTCTTCCATCTCTTTATAAATCCTGGTCCCCTCGCGACGATACTCGGTCAGCGGATCGCGCTGGCCGTAGGCGCGCAAGTTTACCGAGCCGCGCAAGTATTCCATCGACTCAAGATGTTCGACCCATAGGAGGTCGAGCCCTTGCAGCAGTATGCCGCGGGCGGCGGCAAAAAACTGCTCCGCCCCCAACTCCTCCTCTTTTTTTGTCAAAAGTACTTTTGCCTCTGTACTTTCGCCGGCAAGCTCCCCGATAACGCCAGCTATCTCCTCCTTCGTGCCGACCACAATAGTGCGGCGGCGCTCGTAGACGGCACGGCGCTGTTTGTCGAGCACGTTGTCAAACTCGAGCACATGCTTGCGCGCGTCAAAGTTGAATCCTTCTATTTTTGTCTGCGCGCTCTCGAGAGCGCGCGACACGAGCCGATTTTCAATCGGCTCGTCCTCCGGTATCCCGAAGCGGCCCATGAGGCCCTTAATTGAGTCCGGCGCAAAGATGCGCATAAGTTGGTCTTCGAGTGATACAAAAAACTGCGTCTCCCCCGGGTCGCCCTGACGACCCGAGCGGCCGCGCAGCTGGTTGTCGATGCGGCGCGCCTCGTGCCGCTCGGTACCTATAACAAAAAGCCCGCCGAACGCTTTAACCGCCTCATACTGTTCGGTTGTTGCGAGCGCTCCTCCGAGTTTGATGTCGACACCGCGGCCCGCCATATTGGTGGCGACGGTGACGCGGCCTGCCTGACCCGCGGAGGCCACTATCTCTCCCTCGCGTTCGTGGTTTTTGGCGTTGAGCATTTCGTGAGGGACGCCTTCGCTCCTCAAATAGTTCGACAAGAGTTCGTTCTTCTCAATAGATACGGTGCCGATGAGCACCGGCTGGCCTTTTTTATGCAGCTCTTTAACCGCGCGGGCGAGCGCCTTAAACTTGCCCGTTTCGGTCTGAAAGATGAGGTCGTTGTGGTCGTTGCGCACCACTGGCCTGTTGGTCGGCACCTCGACCACCTCGAGCCCGTAGACCTTGTAGAACTCCTCCGAGGAGGTCTTGGCGGTACCGGTCATGCCCGCAAGCCGCTCGTAGAGACGGAAGTAATTCTGGTAGGTGATGCTTGCAAAGGTGCGGCTCTCTTTTTGTACCGCCACCCCCTCTTTGGACTCTATCGCCTGATGCAGACCCTCGCTCCAGCGCCGGCCGGGTTGTAGCCGCCCCGTAAACTCATCGACAATAACCACTTCCCCTCCCTTTACGACATACTCCTTGTCTTTATGAAAGAGCGCCTTTGCCCGTACGGCGGTCTCAAGGTGATGCACATACTTTATCCCGCCCTCCGTATATATGTTTTCTATACCGAGCATCTTCTCCGCCTTGGTGATGCCCTCATCGGTGAGCTGGATTGCCTTGCGCTTTTCGTCCACCGTATAGTCGGCCTCTTGCACAAGTGTTGCCGCGACGCGCGTCATCACGCGATAGAGGTCGTCGGACTCCGCCGCCGGCGCCGAGATGATGAGCGGGGTGCGTGCCTCATCGATGAGGATAGAGTCGATTTCGTCGATTATGGCGAAGTAATGTCCGCGCTGTCGCAATTCGCTCTCGCTGTAGGAAATGTTGTCGCGCAGGTAGTCGAAGCCAAACTCAGAGTTGGTGCCGTAGGTGATATCGGCTTCATAGGCCTCGCGGCGCGTGCAGGGGCGCAAAAAATCGTAAAATATTTTAAAACTCCCCTCTTCGTCGCGCTTTTTGTCCTCGTCCATATGTCCTACGTCATAAAGATAGGATGCATCCTGGTTGATGACACCCACCGACATACCGAGCGTCGCATAAATTTGGCCCATCCACACCGCATCGCGGCGGGCGAGATAGTCGTTGACGGTGACTATGTGCACCCCCTTGCCGTGCAGGGCGTTGAGATAGGCCGGCAGTGTTGCTACCAGCGTCTTGCCCTCGCCGGTTTTCATTTCGGCGA
>MEWV01000005.1 GCA_001775445.1 Candidatus Adlerbacteria bacterium RIFCSPHIGHO2_02_FULL_54_18 | reverse complement strand
GTATTGCAGGGCGGGCTTAATAGCCTGTGGCGTATCTAGAGCAGGGCGAAGGAATCACATACGTTCTTCGCTGTAACTACCTATTAAATTGTCAAAGTTCGGCGTTCTGGAGCTTTCTTCGGTCCACCCCAGCGCGTGTCAAACTTGATTGACAGGGGTCATTATACTCAGATCCAATATTTTGTCAAGTCAAATCGGCACATTCAATACAAATATGTCAAATATCCCTATATTTAGAGCCATATTTCCTAATATTTGAAGTCAGTCAAAAATGACAAACAAAGTTATTTAGTACATTTTTACTTGACTTTTTTTGTTGACCATGATAGGCTTACCAGTGTTCGGGTAGGAAGGGTAAGAGCCCAGCCACCCGCCCGATAAGGAAGAAAATGGGCTTGTTCTCAAGGAAAGGAGTCCGCTGTGCGGAAACTCCACAAGTGCATGGGCGACGGCGCGTGACGCTGGTCGTACCGCAAGTGCAAGACCGATATCCCAGCGCGGACTGAACTCGAGACACAACGAGTAGACTGCAGGGACCGGAGTTAGTCTTCGGATATTCGGCAAGACCGTAGACGGGTCATCCATTACTGGATCACCAGTCATCTATCGAAGACGTGGGCCGGGAGCAACAATGCTTCCGGCCTATCTATTTTTCTATAGCCGGTTCCTCAGAACGCTCCCAGAGAAAGTTAAATATAAGTTTCATGCTCTCGGTAATCTGTTTACTTTCAACAATCAGTCCAAACATATTACCTTCAAGCGAAAAGATGGCAGTTTTGTTATCAAAAATGAACATATCGATAGTTAACGGCAATACTGAAGGTGGTAAATATTTTCTCTCAGTCAAAGTATCTTTGCCGGCGTGAGAGTAAAATTCTTTATAGGTATATATGGCTTTCGAGTGAACGCCGAGGTCGCGGCGACGATCTGAGTATTCATCCAGATATTTTTGAGAGAAGACCTGCGAAAGTTTTTCTGGAGAGAATACAACGTAAATCTTCTTTTCTTTTGTACTCAAAACTTCTTCTCTGGCAGTAGCAACGCCTTCCTTGCCAGGGAAGAACCGTACAACCGGGCGTTCGCCTGCGCTCTCAAATTGACGGAGCATCTCCGGTAGAAAACTCACAAGGTCTTTTTCTTTTGATCCTATATCCTCTTTTTGTTTAGAAAGAAATCGCTTGAGGAGTTCTGGCGACTCAGGGGCAAAATAGGTTTTTTTGCCCTCCTCATAGGTGCTCATAAGCCCTTTTTTCATAAGGGACTCAAGCTGCACATAGGTAGTCGAGCGGACGATTTTTGACTGCTTGGCAAGCTGATCGGCAGTGGCCGGCCCCAGCTCGAGGGCAGCAGCGTACACCTTTGCCTCTTTCTCTGAAAGCCCTATGTCCTGCAATTCTTTAAGCATAGAAAAATTGTATCATTTGTTTTTACTAGCGAACCACTCGGCAAACTCGAGAGCTGCTATGGGTTGGTGTTGGTAGTCACATAAGTAATATCCATGTATGTTGGCGATTATAGCATGAAAATCAAAAACTTGCAAATTTTATGATTTTTGATATAATGAAAAAGTTAAGTTCTCCTCCAGCCATCAACAGAAGGAATGGCCCGATGTCCATGTCATTGTAAGGGTTCTTTGGCGACTTCACCACCTCGCGTTTTGATGGCAGGAGGTCGGGCTCAACTTTAAACTCCTCTCTCGGTAACCTTTATTGTGAGCTAGAACGCATCGGTGGCTCAACATATGATGAGCTTGTTTTTGTTGTGATTTTAGTTCGAATCTTTGTGCCGTCAAAAAAGAAAACCGCCCCGGCGAACCGGAGCGGCATTTTTTGACCAACGTAACTATTGACCGGCAAGATAGGCGTCCGCCCACTCGCAAATCTCACGAGCTTTATTTTGGGCATTGCCGGTATAACTCGACGGCTCCCGGAAGAGATGGTGCAGAACCCGGGGGATATTCTCCCACGCAGTACGCAGTTCCGCATCCTCCTTCGCGAGAAACTCGACCGCTTGGACCAGAGTTCGGTCGGGACTGACCAGTGGCATCGCCCGGTGATTTATGACTTCGTGGGCATCGCCCGCGTAGCCATGCGTTTGCAGAGCTAAGTAGAGCGGCTCTGCAAGGATTACGTCACCTTGCATTGAGAGGTTGCGCTTACACGCTTCCTCGCTCACACGCAGACGGGTCAAGAAAGGCCGCGGATCCTCTTTGTCTTGCCGGAGCAGGACATCGAGCTGTGCGGTCAGATTGACGACGAGCGTCGGGAAGTCACGGCTGACCGAACTCCCGACGAGGTCACGCTGATGCTCGCTGATCATGGTATCGAGCACCTTCCCAAACTCGTTCTTGTTTTTAAGCCAGGTCCCTTCCACATTCTCGAAGTTCAGCGGATTGCGTTTGTGCGCCATCGTGGAGGAGCCAACCTGGCCCTTCGCGAAGGGCTCGGCAAGCTCAGCAATCTCGCTGCGCATCAGGTGCCGCGCGTCCCTGCCTAGCTGTCCGAGTGAGGCAGACAGGCAAAGTGCCGAGAACAGATAGTAAGCCAGCGGCTCGGGCGGCAAGATCTGGGTACTGACCGGAGCGGCTTTAAGACCGAGACGCTCCAGCACTCTGTCCTCAAACACGATGCCGTTGCGGCCGTTGATGCCAAGCCCCACCTGCGCGTTGTACGCGCCGACGGCACCCGATATTTTGCCGACAAGCCCATTTGCGTATCGCTCCATCTCCGCCGCGTTAAACAGCACTCGGCTGAGGATAGTGGCAAACCAGAAGCCCACCGTGATCGGCAGCGCATGCTGACCGTGTGTCCTGCCGATCTGCACCTGGTTTATATGCTGCAAGGCCTGTTCTTGGAGACTCCGGATGACCTGCGCGATCTTGCCGCGCACGACGTATTTGTGAGCGCGGGCAAATTGTAATGCCCGCGCAGTGTCGATGACGTCGTAGCTTGTGAGCGGCACGTGCACCCATCGCCGTAGCGGCTCCGGTAGGATTTCTTGCATAAGCCGAACGAGTGCGCGAATGTCATGCCTGGTAACTTCCCGCTCCATCTTGTCCATTTCGGTCGTGGTGATGGCGAGCAGTTTCTGCTCGATTTCAGGGGTTAAGAGTCTGCGCTCCCCATCTTTGATCACGCCCGCTTCCACAAGCGTGTCTAGAGCGGCAAGCTCAACCTCGACCAGCCCTCTGGCGAGGTTGTCATGACCGAAGAAACCAACAAGGTCTTTCGGTTGATACCGGGGATTGCCCGGCATGGCGAGGTTGGCCATGTGCTTCCTTTCTTCTGGATGTGGTCCAAATATCGTCCGTTGCAATCCTACGTTATTTAGAAATAAAAATAAAGTGCGAATAGAAAGTTCGAATCCTTTAACGAAAAGCTCTTCAAATCCTTCCCGCAAGCAAAGCAGTTTTCTTGCTCGCCTCCACCAACAAAAATGGCACCCGTGGCGCTCAGTTTTGTTTTACGGTGATGCTCGGTCATGAACCAAACCGTTCCAACCACACCTCGGCTTTATGGGAACACGCCGATACAAAGTTGTCAATGCGGAGGCGGAAGGATTCGAACCTTCGGGCCGGTTTCCCGGCCAACACATTAGCAGTGTGTTGCTTTAGACCGCTCAGCCACGCCTCCAGTCCAACTACCCTATCATTTTTACGCTCCACAATAAAGGGAGCCGGTAAGAGTAGTGTTTCCTACTCGTCTACATTAAAGCGGGTGTATCCCGCCTTTACTAGCTCATTACAAAATATATATGAAGAAACTTAACCTTGTTTTGGCGTCGGGCCTCTTGGCCTCGGCGCTTACACTCTCTCCGGTAGCCGCATCTGCCCACGCTCTTAATGCCAACAGCACCACGGCCATAGTGGGGCAAGGCGATAGCCGTATCGGCGTGTGGGGCGCACAAGTAGTCTCTGTATCTGGCGACATTATCAAAGCCGTTACCAGTGTGGGCGGCACAATGCTCAACTGGATACTAAATGTGTCGGCCGATACTAAAGTGCATGCAGTAACACCGAGTGGCGCTACAGCCACCTCGACAGCCGCGCTCGCCGCAGGCGACCGTATTGGATTTGTCGGGAGCATAACCGCGAACACTGCGGCTGGTATTGAGGTTGGGGTGCAAAAGGTACGCGAGTTTGCAACCTCAACCAAAGGATTCCTCCACCGCAAAGATAAAGGTGACGATGAAGATAAGAGCGGTGATAGGGGTAAAAAGGGTGGTGTACATCTAAAGGTGCACAGTGACAACGGTCTGCACCTAGGACTCTTTAACCGCTTCTGGCACAAAGAGTAAACTCTCGGTAGTGCATAAGACAAAACCGCCAGCAGGTGCTGGCGGTTTTGTCTCTGTATTAGTCCCTCTCCCTCGTACTGTGGATGTCGCGCCCTACCCGTAGTTTTATATTGTGCAAAATAGTCTTTTGCTCCTCGAGCGACGCGGAGATAGTGCGCTTCGTGCTTTGCTCTGCCGTACTCGATGCCTCCGGTTGTGGTGCCCCCATCGTGCGGATGGTCGTTCCATACTCGATAGTGTCATCATCCCGCTCGTGTTGTTGTTTCGGCTTTATGGTTGCAGTCAAGGCGGCGGGGGCCTCTGGCACCTCTATGCTGGCAAGCGCGCGAGCGCGCGAAGCATGCCTGTTAAAGTCGTCTTCTATTTTTTGTGTCGTTGTATCATCGAGTCTCCCCTGCCCGGCAAGTGCCTCGGCCTCGGCAACGCGCCTCACTGCCAGGCGCGCTTCAGTCTGCGCTTTTGCCGTGGGGGTGCGCGCCAGCGCTACCTCAACCTGCTCGTTGACGCTTATCTTAACACCGTAAAGAAGATCGCCTGGGAGCGCCCCTTGCGCGGCCGACACAGTGCCGATGCCCATCACGAGCAGGAGTACGAGCGGTGCGAACACGAAGCGAGAAAAAGAAAACGCAAAAAATGGCGAGGGTACTGCGGGCACGTAAAATAGACGACCGCGCATGGTCGCTTTTTCCTCCGCCGTCAGACGGGTTTTGTATGCTTCGTTTTTAAGGTTATGTAGAGTCATTTTTGTATATCGGGAGAGGTGTGTGTGGGCTCGAGTAGTTCTTTTAGTTTCTTGAGACCGCGATGGATGCGCACCGATACCGCGTTTTCTGTTTCGTCAATAATATCTGCTATTTCCGTGAGTGAGAGTCCCTCGACATAGCGCAAGGCGAGCACCTCGCGGTATAGATCAGGTAGTTGTTTGAGCATCTCAAGCGCACGCGCGCCCTCGTGGCGCTCCATTGCGGCCGTGAGCGTGTTCGACTCGTCTGCGGGCAAAAGGGCTTCTACATCCGGTTTTTCCTCCGTGACCATCGCTTCGAGTGATTGCGGTTTGTGCCGGCGATACTCGTCGATGACGAGGTTCCGGAGGGTCCGGTAGAGGAATGGCCGCAGTTCGCGTATTTCCTGCCCCTTTTGCGCATACTGCCAGGTCCGCATAAAGCACTCTTGGGTCAACTCGAGCGCCCTGTCGCGATTGGACAGGCGCATCGCACAGTGACGAAACAACTCGTCGCTGTAACGCTCAAAGGCGTCAGTAAATATGCGCTCAAGGTCTTCCATACCATAAGACGACCGTGGGACCATACTCTTTCATCTTACTGTATCGCTTTGGCGACCGCGGCAGATACTCCAGGATCAAAGGGTCCAGGAACTACTCTTTCTGCATTAGGGCGCTTAACCAGCGCGGCGAGATTTTTTGCCGCCTGTATCTTCATCGCATCGGTAATCTGGCGCACTTGGGTTTCGAGCGCCCCGCGAAAGATCCCGGGAAACGCGAGCGAGTTATTGATCTGATTGGGATAATCGCTGCGCCCTGTCCCCACCACCACTGCTCCGCCCCGTTTTGCCTCCTGCGGCATTATTTCCGGCGTGGGGTTGGCCATAGCAAACACGATTGAGCGCGGCGCCATCAGCGCAATGTCCGCCGCTGTGGCAAGTCCGGGGCCGGAGACCCCAAGCAGAACATCGGCTCCAGCCAGTGCCTCGCGCAGGCCTCCGTGTACACGCCGTGGGTTCGTTTTTGCCGCAAGCGCTTTTTTGTGCGGCTCCGTACGCGAGCGGTCGAGCACGCCTTTGCGGTCGAGCACCACAATGTCTTTTATACCCGCCTTAAGGAGGAGAGAGGTGGAGGCGCTCCCCGCCGCGCCAGCGCCAGAGACAACCACCCGCAGTTTTTTGATGTCTTTTTTGACCACGCGCGCCGCGTTGATGAGCGCCGCGAGTATAACCACCGCCGTGCCATGCTGGTCGTCGTGCATCACGGGGATATCAAGCCGCCTCTTCAACTCCTCTTCTATATAAAAACAGTGTGGTGCGGCAATATCCTCAAGGTTGATGCCGCCGAACGCCGGCGCAATCGCACAAATGGTCTCAACAATAAAATCCATCCGTTCTTGCGTGCTTGCACTTCGAAGCCTTGGCGAAGTAGTGTCGAGTACGATGGGGAATGCATCCACGCCGGCAAATGTTTTAAACAGCGCGCACTTCCCCTCCATCACCGGCAGTGCCCCATAAGGGCCGATGTTGCCGAGCCCGAGTACCGCCGAGCCGTCGGAGACGACCGCGATCATCTTGCCTTTGATGGTATAGTCACGCGCGAGTTTTGCCTGCCCTGAGCTTGTCGAAGGGTGTGCAAGCAGAGAGGAAACCGCCGCAACGCCGGGCGTATATATAAGAGAGAGCTCCGCACGCGACATAACCTTCATCGCACTCTCTATACGAATTTTGCCCCCGAGCTTTTTGTGCAATATGATGGCATCTGCACCGATGTCGTTTTTCTTCATAACGGCAAGTATAATGCATCCAATGAACCTGCGCGACCTTATCGGCCAGCATTTCCGGCTCGCGGATACTCAAAAATCAGCGCTCTCGAAGCTGGGTATAAAAACCGTGCGCAACTTGCTGTACCACTTCCCCACGCGGTACGAGAGGGGGGGTGAGGAGGCGCAGATAGCGGGACTTGCAAGCGGCCAGGAAGCGAGCATCATCGGCACGTTAGAGAAACTAGAGACAAAAAAGGGGTGGAAGTCGCGCATCCCGATGACTGAAGGGTTTCTGCGCGACAGCAGCGGGCGCATTAAACTGCGCTGGTTTAATCAGCCCTATATCGCCAAGATGTACGCCGAAGGCACCTTGGTTAAAGCGGTAGGTAAAGTATCGGGGAGCGAGGGCAAGCTCTATCTGGCCAACCCGGCTTTACAAAAAATTTCCGCGACCGAAGCCGGACTCTTTGCGGAGCAGAAACAGCTTCTGAAAAAGTCTGGCCTGCCGGCCTCTGGGGGCTTGGCCGAGACAGGAGACCCGAGGACTTTTTCAGAAGCTGTTTCTGCTAAGCCCGACCTCTTTGCTATTTATCCCGAAAGTCGCGGTATAACCTCTTTGTGGGTTAGGAGTGCAATAAAAAAGATTCTCACTCCCGAGCTTAAACTTGAGGACCCCATTCCAAAAGAAATCTTAAAAAAATACAACCTCCCCTCATTATCAAGCGCGATCGTGTGGGCGCATCAGCCGAAAGAATTAAAAAATGCCGAGGCCGCGCGCAAGCGCTTTGCTTTTGAGGAAGTATTTTTTATCCAGCTTGCGCTCGGGCGCGAGCGTATGCTGTTGGGGAGAGAAAAAGGATTTATTATTGAAGCGCCACAGAACGACATCGCCGCGTTTATGCACGCGTTCCCTTTTGAGGCGACGGGGGCACAAAAAAAAGCGATAGAGGCGATCCTCGGCGACCTGCGGCTCGGCCGCCCGATGAGCCGGCTCTTGGAAGGCGATGTGGGCTCGGGCAAGACAGCCGTGGCTGCTGTGGCCGCGTACGCTACAGTAGCAACGCGGCCCACGAATCAGTCATTTGGTACCCTGCAAGTGGCCTATATGGCACCGACAGAAATTTTGGCCAAGCAACATTTTGATTCGTTTATAAAATTTTTTGAGCGCGAACCAATAAACATAGGACTCATCACTGGCTCGGGCTGCTACAAGTTCCCCTCAAAAACAGACAAGAACAAGATCACCAGCATATCCCGTGCGCAACTTTTAAAGTGGGTGGAAAACGGCGAGATACCGATAGTGATAGGTACGCACGCGCTCATCCAAAAAACCGTGCAGTTTAAACACCTGGCGCTTGTGGTGATAGACGAGCAGCATCGCTTCGGCACCTCCCAGCGTCGCTCACTTGCCAAAAAGCACGAACAGGTGCCACACCTGCTCTCGATGACCGCGACCCCTATCCCGCGCACGCTCGCGCTCACTATATACGGAGACCTCGACCTAACACTGCTCGACGAGATGCCGCCGGGGCGCAAGAAGATTATCACCGAGATAGTAAAGCCCGCTGAGCGCAAAGCGGCGTATGAAAAAATTCGCACACAACTGCAGACCGGGCGCCAAGCGTATGTAATCTGCCCGCGGATTGACGAGCCCGACCCGGACAAGGCCTTTGCATTGCAGGCCAAATCGGTCAAAGCAGAGGCCAAGCGGCTCAAAAAAGACATCTTCCCTGAGTATGCTCTCGATATTTTGCACTCCAAAATGACACCGAAAGAAAAAGACGCGGTGATGCTGAGGTTCTCGAAGAACGAGAGCGATATTTTGGTTGCCACATCGGTAGTTGAGGTCGGGGTCAATGTTCCCAACGCGACGATGATTATGATAGAGGGCGCGGAGAGGTTTGGACTCTCACAGCTCCATCAGTTGCGCGGGCGCGTCGTGCGCTCCACTCATCAGGCATATTGTTTTGTCGTGCCCGAGAGCCGCGGCGAGAGCACCGCCAAGCGGCTCACGGCGCTAGCAAGCGCAAAAAACGGTTTTGAGCTTGCCGAGCAAGACCTGTTGCAACGCGGCGCGGGCGACCTAGCCGGCCGCAAGCAGTGGGGCATCTCGGACATCGGCATGGAAGCGCTGAGAAATCTGAAACTGGTTGAAGCAGCGCGCACCGAGGCGCAGAAAATAATCGTCGAAGATCCAGAGCTCTCCGCTCATTCCTTGCTGGCAACCGAGGTCGTCGCACACACGAAGGTGATGCATATGGAGTAGGGGCTTTCCGCGAGCGAGTCAAACGAGTCGAGTGGGCGCGCCTGGGCTCGAACCAGGGACCGGTCGAGTATAAGTCGACTGCTCTACCAACTGAGCTACACGCCCGATAAACTAAACTCTACCCGAAACCGCCCCTCTGTGCTACTATCCCGCAAGAACTTCTTTCACAACAGGAGGGCTTCGTCATGAAGCTTCGCGAAATCGAGTTTGGACCTTGTTTGGATGCCCCCGGCGTGCGCGGGTTTCTGAGGGAGTGTTACTGGCCTCACCATCTACCGTTCTTTAAAAATTGGTACAACTTCGAGGGCTCAACTCGGGTCGCCAAGACAACCACGCTCAATAAGCGCCAACCGCCGTTTGCGGGCAATATGCCGCTCTTTGGGTATGAGCGACACTTCACACCGATCGAGCGTTTTCCCCGCTGCATTTGGTTCAGCTTCATCCGAAGCGAAACACTAAATGCAGTCGGACTTACCGGCCCGGGCGCACAGGAATTAGTGGACACAGGATACCTCTACAACCCAGGGCCGTTCATGATTTCGTACATGTCGGTCGCCGGTTCTCCGGAAGAACGGCTGGAAGAATGCGAGCAGTTCGTAACCTTGCTCGAGAAGTCCGGAAAGCTTCACCGCTGGCAAACCGGACTCCAACTCAACTTGAGTTGTCCAAATACCGGACTCGATACTAGCCACCTGGTCGAGGAGGGCGTGGCGATGCTTAACATTGCCGCGCGGCTCGGCATCCCGCTTTTGGTCAAGCTCAACCTACATGCACCCATCGAGGCGGCAAAAGAGATAGCCAACCATGAGGCGTGCAATGGGTTGTGCTTCACTAATGCGCTGCCGTTTGGCTCACTCAAAAGTATCCGTTGGGAGAAAAAGTTTCCCGACGGTTCTCCACTCTACAACCGAAACAAACAATTCGGCGGGGGCGGGTACTCCGGCCCGGAGATGCTCGGCATGGTGATCCAGTACGCCCGCAGCCTGCGGAAAGCGGGGGTCGAGAAGCCCTTCAACGTCGGCGGTGGCATCCGCAGTGCCTCCAACGTCGACACACTTGTCTCCGAGGGTGGCCTTATACGCGGCCACGACTCGATATTCTTTGCCTCTGCCGCTATCGTACGACCGTGGAACATCCACGGCATCATCCGGCGCGCGCACGAACTCCTCGGCATCTAACACACAGTCCTAAGCCGCTCTAACTGGAGCGGCCTTTTCTTTTGCCTGCCCCTTTGGTACAGTGCCTCGCAGACTGCAGTTCTAAAACAAGGGAGAAATGCCGTGCAAATTGAATGGGATAAAGGCGGCAAAGCCGTCAAAATCACGATGCCGAAGCCCGCGGACATGCATCAGCACCTTAGGCGGGGTGCCTTACTGCACCTTGTGGCGCCTATGGTCGCCAGGCGCTTCAGTAAGGCCATCGTCATGCCCAACACGGTGCCGCCCATCACGACCTACGAAATGGTCCGGCAATACTTACTGGAGATCAAACTCGCCACAAACAGCGAGTATAGGTCCGGAAAGCCGGATTTCTGGCCGCTCATGACGATGTATCTCACCGACACGCTCGAGCCGCACGAGCTGCGTGCCGGACTCGATCAAAAGCTCGTCTTCGGCGTCAAATACTATCCGCGCGGGCTCACTACCAACAGCGACAGCGGCATCGCAGATCCTGCTTCGCTCTGGTCAAAAGGCACCAAGCCCTACGCCGTATTGCGGGAGCTTGCCGACTACAATGCAGTGCTGCTACTCCACGCCGCCGACGGCTTTGCCACCGACCTGTGGAATAACGAGGGGCGCTTCTACGGCCCGGGCGAAGAGCTCGACCCGTGGGACCAAGAGCCGCACTTCATCTGCAATACGCTGCCGCGCATCCGCGAGGCGCATCCGGACCTCAAAATATCGGTCGAGCATCTCTCGACCGCCATCGGAGCCGACTGGCTGCGGACACACGGCGGCGACACGCTCGGCTGCTCGCTTACCGCGCAACACCTACTCCTCGACAGGCGGGATGTCTTCCGCCAAGGGTTTCGGCCGCACCGATTCTGGTGGCCGATTATCCAATCGAGCGAGCACAAGGAAGAGCTGTGCAAGCTCGTCGCCGAAGGCCATCCGTTCGTGTGGCTCGGCTCCGATTCGGCACCGCACCCCGTCGGTAAGAAGGAGACGGACTGCTGCTCGGGCGGCGTCTTGATGGCCCACGCGGGGATAGAGCTTTTCCTCGAAGCGTTCGAGGACATCGGATGTCTCCACAAGCTCGAGGACTTCGCCTGCGTCAACGGGCCGCGCTTCTACGACCTCAAGCCGAGCGACCTCTACATCACGCTTGTGCGCGAGGAGTGGAGTGTGGCCGAAGCATTCTATGCAGAAGACATGTCCGAAGAGAGCGGCGGGTTGGACAAAGTGGTCCCCTTCCGGCTCGGCGAGAGTATCCGCTGGAAGCTCGTCGACTGACTATGCCCCTCCCGCACTCGCGGGAGGTTTTTCTTTTTTAATTTAATAGTTGACCGTCTGCGGTTCGACCAGAATGTCGTCTTTCTTTTTTGGGGTGACACCATGAGCTACGAGCATCTGCTCAAACTCCTCGCGCTCCATTGTCTCCGTCTCCACCAACCGCTTGGCGATGGCGTTGAGGAGCTTGCGATGCTCTTTGATTATCGACTCCGCTTTGGTGTATGCCTCGCCGATTATCTTGCGCACCTCGGCGTCTATCTCGGCGGAAATCTTTTCGGAATACTCGCGGCCCTCAATACCCGCACCAAACAGCGCTCGCCCTCCGTCGCCCTCAAGCGCAACCGTACCCATTTTATCGCTCATACCGTAACGGGTTACCATCATGCGTGCGAGCGCGGTCAGCACCTGCAGGTCGTTGGAGGGACCAGTGGTCACGTCGCCAAAGACCATCTGCTCCGCCACATAACCGCCAAGTGACATCGCAATGTCGTCGAGAAACTCTTTTTTGCTCTGCATTTTTTTGTCCTCAAACGGGAGCTTGAGCGTGTAGCCGGCGGCGCGCCCGCGGCTGATGATGGAAATTTTGTGCACCGGGTCGGCGTAAGGGAGCACCGAGGCCACCAAAGCATGCCCTGCTTCGTGGTAGGCGGTTATCTCCTTTTCTTTTTTATTGAGCACATGGCTCTTGCGCTCGGGGCCGAGCATCACCTTTTCTATCGAGCGGATAAGATCAAACTGCGCAACGGTCTTGCGGCTCTCACGCGCGGCGAGTATCGCGCCTTCGTTCATCAGCGAGTAGAGGTCGGCGCCGCTGAAGCCCGGCGTGCGCTCGGCTATCGTCTCAAGTACTACATCCTCGGCGAGCGGCTTTTTGCGCGCGTGGATTTTAAGAATCTCGAGGCGGTCGGAGCGGTCCGGCAGCTCGATGGTGACCCGGCGGTCGAAGCGCCCGGGCCGCAAAAGCGCCGGATCGAGCACATCGGGGCGGTTGGTCGCCGCCATCACTATCACCTTTTCGTTCGGCTCAAACCCGTCCATCTCGACCAAAATCTGGTTGAGTGTCTGCTCACGCTCGTCATTGCCGCCCCCCACCCCCGTGCCGCGCACGCGGCCGACGGCGTCTATTTCATCGACAAAAATTATAGAGGGCGCCGCTTTCTTGGCGGTCAAAAAGAGGTCGCGCACCCGGGATGCGCCCACACCGACAAACATTTCGACAAACTCAGAGCCCGAGATGGAGAAAAAGGGCACTCCCGCCTCGCCGGCAACAGCGCGCGCCAGCAGGGTCTTGCCTGTTCCAGGGGCGCCCATCAGCAGGATGCCTTTGGGGATGCGCGCGCCGATGTCGAGGAATTTTTTTGGATTTTTCAAAAAGTCGACAACTTCCAAGAGCTCCTGCTTTGCCTCCTTGGCCCCCGCAACGTCTTTGAAGGTGACGCGTGTGGAGGCGTCGTTGGGGTCGATGAGTCGCGGCTTCGATTGACCAAAGGAGAACGCCTGCATCCCCGCACCCTTAACCTGCCGCGAGAGATACCAGACAAAAAATGCCAGAAGGAGCAGGGGGGCTAGAAAGGGCGCGAGCGTAAGAAGCCAAAACTGGAACCCGCCCTCGCGCTTGATGTCTATCGACACCTCGGCCAGACGCTCGGCAGAGACGCCGTAGTTCTTGAACGTTTCGGAGAGCGCCGCTTCGGGCTCTTTTTTGGACTTCTTCTCCGACTCACTGCCGCCCTCCTGCGCAGGCAGGTAGATAAGCTTGAGCTCGTTGCCGTTGACCTCGATTGTTTTGACGAGTCCGGCGTTTATGTCGGCGGCCACTTGCGAGAGCGCAATGTCCGCGGGCTTGCCGCTATCGCCGACAAAGTAGCTGTATGCGCCGGCAAGCAACAGGAGTACGAGCACGCTGGTCGCAAGGTTGACCCAAAAGGAGTCGCCATGGGGCATTTTGGGGAAGTGCGGCAGCTGCCGTTTAGGGCCTTTGGGTGCGGGTTTTTGCGGTGGTGCCATTAGAAAAGCAGTGTAACATTTCTGCCGCATTTAGACAAAAGAAAATCCCCCGCGACCTGTTTTTAAATAAACAGGTCGGGGGGAAGTTAGTGCGGCATCACGGGCATCACGTACGCATAAATGCGTTCGCGGGGGTACACCGCCTCAGCAACTTTTTTGTTGTGGTTGCCCGAGATGATAATCGGGTTCCCCCGCTTGTCGATGCCGGAGACAACCCCGACATGGCCGCCGCGTTTCCCGCGGCTCATCACCGCAATGGCGCCTACCTGCGGACCGCGCACGCGCTGCCCGTATTTGGCAAAAGAGCGCGCCATGTCGGAGCCGGTGCCCTTAAAGCCCACGCGCTTCAGCACGAGGTTCATGAACCTCGCGCACCACAAATTGCGTCGGCTGGTGGGGTTGGTGCCGATGTAGCGGCGCGCCTCCTCGACGACTGACGATTGAGACTCAACCCCAAAAGATGGAGCATCAGAGGCCCCGGCATATGCCGGTTGTGTGATGTGCACGACGATTAGGACGCCAAGAGCCCAGAATCCCCGCAGGGACTTGAAGAAAGAACTTTTACGCACTTACACCTCCATTAACGTGCTATTGCTAGCGTCAGGATAGTTTTGTTGTAACACAGCTGCACAAAAATGCAAACAATGACCAGAAAAAGGGGTGAAGGGATGCCGACAATACGGTATAGTTGCGAGGTGAGCTTGCTGGAGCACAAAAAGGCGCGGTTCGACTACGAGATCCTCGAGGAGTACGAGGCGGGTTTGGAGCTCTTGGGCAGCGAGGTCAAAGCTCTGCGTGGCAAGCACGGAAAGATCGAAGGCGCTCACGCAATAATCAGAGGCGGCGAGGCATACTTGGTGGGGATGAGTATACCCCCCTATCAGCCCGGCAATACCGCCAAGGAGTATGACCCTACCCGCACCCGAAAACTGCTCCTGACCAAAAAAGAGTTGAAGATAGTGGCCGGTTTCGAGGGGCAGAAAGGATTGACAATAGTGCCTCTGCGGGTGTATAATAAGGGTAAGCATCTAAAGGTGCTGTTGGGTGTTGCTCGCGGACGCAAAAGGTATGACAAACGCGCCGTACTAAAGGAGCGCGACACCAAACGAGAGATGCAACGCACATTGAAAAATAAATAAAAGGCGTCGCCTTTTATTTCACGGGATAAGCATGTACACCGTCTCAAACACCGGTTTAGCGTCGGGTGTTTTAGGGGGATGACAGGCCTAGACAATGGGACTACGTGACTGATGCGCGAGGTAGAAGTCCGGATTTCTTCTTTAAACAATCCGGAACCAATAACTGCCAAATCAGTTGCATCGCCGTTTTTCACGGCGAATGATTTCGAGTTCGCCTACGCTAAGGCGTAATTCGTCGCCTCTCCTTCAACGCTCGTGAGAAGGAGTAAGGTGTTATATCATCGAGTTGCTGTAGAGTAGCTGCTCACTACCCTACCTAAGATCAGAGCTTTAGCGTATCGCGCTTTTGTGTGCTTTTTATGTGATACGCCGAGACACTAAAGCACTCTACACCCCGTAGAAGCCCAGTCCGTAACTCATTGCACCCGGGTTCAACTCCCGGC
>MEWV01000004.1 GCA_001775445.1 Candidatus Adlerbacteria bacterium RIFCSPHIGHO2_02_FULL_54_18 | reverse complement strand
GCACCCTCCCGTGCTCGCTTATGCGCCGCGCAACATCGGTGTCCTCACCGTAAAAGGAGATAGTGGTATCGAAGCCGCCCGCCTTCTCCCACGCGCTGCGCTTGAGTACAAAGTTGCCCCCTTGGAGCATGGCGCCTTTGTGCAGCACGTAATGATTGAGCAAGTGTATGAGCCAGCCCACAAAATAAAAAACTTTGACGAGGGCGCGCTTCCACGCCGGCAGGTCATAGTAGAGGTAGGGGCCGGAGAGCGCCACCAGCGTGCTGTTTTTAGAAAATTCGCCGAGTACCCTAGCAAGCCAGCCGGGCGGGACGATGGTGTCGGCATCAATATTTGCCACTAACTCGCCACTGGTTGCCACAAACCCCGCGCGCCGCGCATAGACGAGCCCTTTGAGACGCTCCTCGACCACTGTTGTGTTGGGAAACATGAGCACCTCCTCGCGCGTGCGGTCGGTGGAGGCGTTGTTGACCACCACCACTTCGGCCTGCACCCCCGGAGTGCGCTTTATTTCGGCAAAAACCGAACGGAGGCACTTCCCTATCATCTGCTCCTCGTTGTAGGCGGGTATAACAAAACTAATCTTCATTGGTTGAAGATTATCACAAATAAAAAAACCGGCCTAAAAACAACGGTAGAATGGGGGCATGCGCATCGCATACTTTAGCGACGATTTTTATCCGATGATTACAGGAATCGGGGACACCATTCTTATCACGGGAAAAGAGCTCTCGCGCCGCGGACATGAGGTGGTATACATCGCTCCACGCTACGCAAAAGCTACGTACGAAAAAACAGACCGCGCGTATCCGGCAGATCCTGCATATGAGTTGGCCGAGGGCCTGCCGGTAGTGCGACTACCCTCTTTCCATATTCCCTTCTCTCCCACAGGACAATCGCGGTTCGCTATCCCAAACGGTAGCAGTTTTGCATTCTTAAAATCTTTTAAGCCCGACGTTATCCACACGCAAAGCCCTTATGGCGTGGGATGGGAGGCCTTGCGCGCGGCTAGGCGTTTTGGCGTCCCGCTTGTAGGCACCAATCACACCGCGGTAGAGGACTTCTTCCCTGCTGGTACGCGCGGCATCATGCGCAAATATGACGCGTGGTACTACAACCATTGTGATTTTGTGACGGCACCGTACGCAAAACTCCTGGAGCGCATGCGCGAGAAAGGTTTTACAAAGCCCGGGCGCGCCGTTGCAAACCCGGCGGAGCTGGAACTTTTTACCCCCGCGACCCCCGCCGAGCGTGCTGAGCATAAACGCGCACTCGGGCTCACTGGCCCCACACTGCTGTACGTTGGGCGTCTCGGAGTTGAGAAGCGCGTCGATGTACTAATCCGCGCGCTTGCGCTATTGCAAAAAGAGTTCCGCACCATAACACTTATCGCGACCGGCCACGGCGCGGCAGAGGCGGGGCTCAAAAAACTCGCCGTCCGGCTCGGGGTTGAGAAGAACATGTACTTCACCGGCTTTCTCTCGCGGGAGGCACTCTCCGACGTGTATAAAGCGGCGGATGTCTTTGCCTTTATGTCCACCTCGGATAGTCAATCAATCTCTTTGATGCAGGCATACGCCACCGGCACTCCGGCAGTATGTGCTAGGGCACGTGGGCTCCCCGACTACACGCCGTCGGAGGCGGGATTCTTGGTGGAGCCGGGCGACCATGCCGCTCTGGCGGAGAAATTGAAACTCCTGTTAACTGACTCTGCCTTGCGCGAGCGCATGGGAGCGGCGGCAACCGACTATGTCAAAAAATTCTCTCCCGAAAAAATCGCACTAGAGTGGGAACAAATTTACCGCGACGCTATTGCCCGGGGTCTTTCTTAAGAAACTGTGAGCGGACCCTGCGGGTAATCAGGTAGTACCCGGCAAAGACCACCGCCACAGCGGCGATGAGTATCTCCACCCGAACAAATGCGCTTTCGACGGCCGCGAAGTATCCGCCAAAAAAGTATCCGAGTCCCATTAAAACCGAGTATTGGAAAGCGGCGAGCACCGCGCTGTATTGCCAAAAAGTCCGCAGCGGCAGGTGTGCAAGACCTGCGCTGATGAGCAGCGGGGTTGAGAGCCCGTAGGCGAACTTGGTGACGGCCATGGTTTTAAACGGATGGGTGTGCCACAGGTCCCGCACCAGCTCAAAGCGCTCCGGAGTTATCCTCAGTTTAGGGCCCACTTTCTCAATGAGCGACTTTTTCTCGCCCCACCGACCAAAAAAATAATACGTGAGATCGGGAATGATGTCGGCCAAGACCAGCGTCACAAAGAGCGGTAGGGGGTGGAAGTATCCGAGTGGTATAAGTGTGCCGGTAATAAAGCCCAGCATCGGTCCCTCAAAGCACGCCAAAGGAAAGAGTATAAAGTAGCGGTATTGCTCCAGAAGCGCGATAATAGCGACAAGCTCCATATGAGCAGTATACTAAATATATGTTCTACGTGATCATCGCACGCTACCGTGACTCGTGGTTTGACCGATACTTCCGCTTTTCCGCACCTATCGCCGTCGCCGCGTTCATCGGCGCGATGTTCGTCAATTTTTGGGCTATACACCAGGCGACCAACAACGCAAGCGCCTCGGTCACCGATATCATCCTTTCTAATATACCCGTCTTCGAGGTCGATGGGATTTTTGTATATGGCACACTCCTGGTCGTTTTGGTAAGCGTCGTCATGCTTCTTATGCACCCAAAGCGTATCCCCTTCGCGCTGCACGCGGTGACGCTTTTTATATTCATCCGCTCGGCGTTCACGCTTATGACCCACTTGGGGCCGCCTGAAGTGGCTTACTTAAGCGACTTTGGAGCGACCATTACCAACTCCTTCTTCGGCGCGGACCAATTCTTCTCCGGACACACGGGGATGCCGTTCCTCGGTGCCTTGGCATTTTGGGGTGTCAATAACAAGCTCAAGTGGTTCTTCCTGCTTTCCTCGATATTCTTCGCGACCGTAGTACTGCTCGGCCACATCCATTACACCATAGACGTTGTGTCGGCGTTTTTTATCACCTACGGCATCTACCATATTACGTTGTGGCTCTTCCCCCGCGAACGAAAGCTGTTTTTGGACGATACTACTACCCACTAAAACACAAAGGTTAAACCTTTGTATACTAATGTAATGAGTCGGAATTTTACCATTGCTCCGCAAGAGTTTTACCATCTGTACAACCGAGGTACCGATAAACGAAAAATTTTTACACGAGGGGTGGATTATGATCGGTTTTTGGCATTGCTTTATCTTTGTAATGGCACTAACCCGGTCAATCTTCGGGAACAGGGCCAGTCGCTCGCTGAAGTTTTGGAAAACGGAGTGGAGCGGGGCGAACTTCTTATTGATATTTGTGCTTATGTATTGATGCCTAACCATTTCCACATACTCGCACGAGAGGTGGCTGAAGGCGGCATCAGCGAGTATATGCGAAAAATTGGAAATGGATATACCGGTTACTTCAATCGACGGTATGACCGTTCCGGAACACTCTTTCAGGGAACATACAAAGCTCGACACGCCAACAAAGACGTTTATTTGTCTCACCTCCTTTCGTACATACATCTGAATCCAGTAAAGTTATTCGAACCAACCTGGAAAGAAAGTGGCATTGTAGATCGCTCAGGAGCAGAAAATTTTTTAGATCGCTACAAGTACTCTAGTTACCTTGACTATTGCGGAAATTACCGGCTTGAAAGCTGTATTATAAACAGGGCTGCTTTTCCGACAGAAATGAAAACCCCAACCGACTTTAAAAGTTCTATTAAAGAATGGCTTAAAAACAAGACGGAATATACAAAGGTTTAACCTTTGTGGCTGTGGGCGCTGTTTCTTTTGCCAGACTAGTGCGGTTAGTAATAGTGTATCCATAAGAAGCGCGAGTGGTATGGAAAAAATACTGGTTTAGCCGAGGGGGCTCCGCACCAAGGTGCTGGGGTCCCCTCGGCTACCTGGTAATTTTTTTAGTTTATACTATTAGATATGGAAGGCCTCTCTAATTATGAGAAGGAAGTTCGCCCGTGGGGAAACTTTGAGCGCTTTACGCTCAATGAAAAAACGACCGTCAAAATAGTCACTGTCAACCCCGGAGAGGCCATATCACTACAGACGCACGAACACCGAGACGAATTATGGAGGATACTCTCCGGCTCCGGCAGCGTGGTGATAGACAACATTGAACAAGAGGCCAACCCCGGAGACCAGTTTTTTGGGAAGCGCGGCAATCGCCACCGCGTCGAAGGGGGTCCACAAGGGTTAGTATTTTTGGAAATTGCTTTCGGTGAGTTTGAGGAGAGCGACATTACCCGTTTAGAAGATAGATATGGACGGGCGTGATTTCTGGTGGCTCTTGTATGCTCTGCTCGGGCTCCTCCTTGGTTCGTTCTCACTGGTGCTCTATTGGCTCGCGCAAACACGCAAGCCCTTGCGTCTGCGGCGGCACGCGCACAACCCGATAGTGCGCCCCCTCCCCGAACATTGGTGGGAGTCGGAGGCGGTTTTTAACCCGGGAGTAGTATATTGGGGCGGCAAGGTGCATCTCTTTTATCGGGCGATAGGCAAAGACGGCGTCTCGCGCATCGGCTACGCCTCAAGCGAGGACGGTACGCATTTTGTGCGCGGCACTCAGCCGGTCTATGACCCTTCGACACAGTCACTTGCACGCGCCGCGCTCTCCCGCACGCACTCTCCCCTCTCTTACGCAACGCTCACCTACGATACCGCGCACGGCTCTGGCGGCGGATGGGGCGGCTCGGAGGACCCGCGCGCGGTCGTGCTCGGCGGGCAGCTTTATCTCACCTTTACCCTATTTGAAGGGTGGAACTCGGAGCGCATTGGCTTTGCTTCGCTCCCGCTTGAGTTTTTGGCCGAACAAAAGTTTATCTGGGACTCCGGCTATTACCTCTCCGCGCCCGGACAGGTGCAAAAAAACTGGCTCCTCTTCCCCGAAAAGATAAACGGAAAATATGCCATCCTGCACAGCATTTCCCCCACAGTAGAGGTTGCCTATCGCGACACGCTCGAGGAGGTGGGCCGAGGCGAGCCGTATATAGACAGCTATCAGGGCCCGCGCAAGGGCGGGAGGGAGGGTAGGTGGGACGCGCGCGTACGCGGTGCCGGCACCCCGCCCATTAAAACTTCCCAGGGCTGGCTTGTCCTCTACCACGGCTTTGACCCGGCACACGCAGAGGTCGGTTACAAAGTGGGGGCGATGCTCCTTGACACGCGCGACCCGACAAAAATTTTATACCGCTCCGCCGAGCCGATACTCGCTCCGGAAGAGTGGTATGAAAACGAGTGGAAGGCAGGCGTGGTGTACGCTTCGGGCGCGTGCATCGTGGGCGATGATTTGTTTGTCTACTACGGAGGAGGCGACAAGTACATTGCGGCCGCAAAAATAAATCTACGCGACTTCTTACGCAAGCTCACTACGCACCAACACGCCGAACTCCAGCCGGTCGAGGTATAATAAAAGAGAATGTACGTAATCCGCCGCTCACCGCACAACCCGCTTATTGCACCCCAGAACGACAAGCACTGGGAGGCACGCGGCACGTTTAATCCCTCTCCTATACAAAAAGGGACTATTACTCACCTGCTCTATCGCGCACAAGGCCGGCCCGACGCACTTCTCACTCCCGCCGGAATATCAAGCATTGGCAAAGCACTCTCGCTCGACGGCGAACACTTTCAAAATCGGAGGCAGTTTATTATTCCCGAAGAGCCGTGGGAGAAGTATGGCTGCGAAGACCCGCGCGCCACGTTTTTTGAGGGCAAATATTATATTTTCTACACGGCGCTCGGCGGGATGCCATTCGGCCCAGGCAACATAAAGGTTGCTGTCGCCGTTTCAAAAGACCTCGAGGTGGTGGAGGAAAAGCATTTGATAACTCCGTTTAATGCCAAAGCGATGACACTCTTCCCTGAGCGCATCGGTGGCAAGATTACGGTTATTATGACCGCGCACACCGATGAGCCGCCTGCCAAAATTGCGATAGCCCAGTGCAACAACATAGAAGAACTGTGGGACCTCGGCTTTTGGGAGCGTTGGCACCAAGAGCTCGGTGAGAATACTCTCAACCCTTTGCGTTTTGAACACGACCACGTGGAGGTAGGTTCGACCCCTATCAAAACAAAAGACGGGTGGCTGCTCTTTTACTCCTACATCCAAAACTATTTCGGCGGCGGGGAGAGGGTGTTTGGGATAGAGTCGCTGCTTCTGGACCTTCGCGACCCGCGCGTTATTGTGGGCCGCACCAAGGGGCCCATAATGGTCCCCGAGGACATTTATGAGCGCTACGGCGCGGTACCCAATATTGTCTTCCCCTCCGGAGCATTATTGAAAAAGGGAGGTCGCGTCGATGTGTACTACGGCGGAGCCGATACCGTGTGCGCCAAGGCCTCGCTCAACCTCCCCGACCTTCTCTCCGCGATGATACCCGAGCGCCGCGTCGAGCTCGCGGTACGTGTGAAAAACAATCCCCTCCTCTCCCCTAGTGCCGAGCATCCGTGGGAAAAAACGGCGGTGTTTAATGCCGCGGCGGTAGATCTCGGCGGCTCGGTGCATCTGCTGTACCGTGCAATGGGCGAAGGGAACATAAGCACTATCGGCTACGCGCGAAGCAAAAACGGAACAACTATTACCGCGCGCGACAAAAAGCCGATGTATGAGCCCCGCGAGGACTTTGAGACAAGACACTCCGGCAGTGGCAACTCGGGTTGCGAGGACCCGCGGGTGACCAAAATAGGCGACACTCTTTATATGATGTACACCGCCTACGACGGCGAGCACGCAACGCGCGTTGCGCTCACGAGAATATCCGCCAAGGATTTTCTTGCCAAAAAATGGGACCAGTGGAGCAAGTCGGTACTCACTACCCCCGATGCCGTGGGAGACAAAGACACCTGCCTTTTGCCGGAGAAGGTCGGCGGTCAGTATATGCTGTTGCATCGCATCGACCCTCAACTATGCGCCGACTTTCTTGACACGCTCGACTTTAAAAAATCGCGGCTCACGCGCTGTATCGAGATTATGGGGCCGCGCCCGGGCTGCTGGGACAGCCAAAAAATCGGCATCGCCGGACCGCCCATCAAAACGCCGAAGGGATGGTTGCTCATCTATCACGGCGTGTCAAAAACCACTACCTACCGGCTCGGAGCGGTGTTGCTCGACCTAAAAAACCCCTCTATCGTGCTCTCTCGAAGCGTTGATGCGATACTTGAGCCCCTGGAGGAGTATGAGCGCGTGGGAGTGGTGCGCAACGCGGTCTTCTCCTGCGGTGCGGTGCTGCGCGGGGATACGCTCACTATCTACTATGGCGGGGCGGATACTGTGCTGTGTGCCGCAAAAGTGTCTCTAAAAAAACTGCTTAGCATCCTCCTGCCAAACAATCTTAAATAACGATGAACCTGCATCCAAAACTCCTCGTGTTCGACCTCGACGGCACGCTGTCAGAAAGCAAACAGCGGATGTCGGCCGACATGGGAGAGCTGCTCTCGGCGCTCCTCAAAAAAATGCCTGTCGCGGTGATGTCGGGCGCCGGCTGGCCGCAGTTCCAGAAACAGTTCTTCCCTGCCCTGCCTCCCGAGGCGCATGTGCAGCACTTATACATTTTCCCTGACAATGCGGCGCAGTGCTTTGTCTACCGGGGTGACGCGTGGAAGCCACAATACGACCACGCCTTTACTCCCGCCGAGCGCGAACACATTCTCGCAGAACTCGACGCTGCCCTAAAAGAAACAGGGATCGATGATGCACCGGTGAGAGTGTGGGGAGAGCGTATTGAAGACCGCGGAGCGGAGATCGTCTTTTCCGGTCTTGGGCAACAGGCCCCGCTCGATGCAAAAAAACAATGGGATCCGACGGGAGAAAAGCGTAAACGCCTGCGCGATTCGTTGGCAAGACGCTTGCCGGAGTTTTCCGAAGCGGCGGGCGGCTCGACTTCGGTAGACATAACGCGCAAGGGCATCACCAAAGCGTACGGCATCAATCGCCTCACCGAGCTTACCAGCATCCTTATTTCCGAGATGCTGTATGTCGGCGACGCTCTCAACGAAGGCGGTAACGATGCGGTTGTAGTAGACACCGGCATACGCACCCATGCAGTCTTCGGACCGGAAGAGACAAAAGGGCTCATCGAGTCGCTCCTCAACATACATATGTAGTATAGTAGCCCTATAAAGATACTCTGGGCGCTCATACGCAGTTTTGGCGGTGGGAGAGAGGGGGTGTTTTTTTGGCTTTTTTTGTTAAAAAATACACATTTTTATCATTTTTTGTCTGATACGGTTGCCTTTTTGCAAAAAAGTTCTCTTGTTCCATATCCACAGCGCAAAAGACCTAAAAATGGGGTCCTCCTGCCGGCAGGAAGGTATACTGAAATTTCCTGCCAGAATTTTTATCTACTAAACTATGGCTATTACCCAGAAGATCAAAAAGCGCAACGGAGAGATAGCGGACTTCCATCCCGGTAAAATTACTATTGCCGTACAAAAGGCCTTTGCCGCGGTTCTCGGCGACAGCCACGAGACCGACTCAATTGAAATTTCGCGCGTCGTTGCCGACGCAATTGATCAAAAGTTCGGCAACACCGCGTTTATCCCCTCGGTCGAAGACATCCAAGATCTTGTCGAGATGGCTCTGATGGAACGCGGCTATTTTGGGGTGGCAAAATCATATATTATCTACCGCTACGAGCACAGCAAAGCCCGGGAGGAGAAGCGGCAGGAAGTGGCCGAAAAAATAGAAGAAAACCAACTCACTATAGTAAAGCGCGACAACCGCAAAGAGCACTTTAGCGAGCAGAAACTCACTCGCACTCTTATACGCGCCAGCGAGGGGTTTGAGCGTGTCATAGACATCCCCTCCGTCATCGGCCGCGTGCGGCAGGAGATGTACGACGGAATAAAAACAAAAGAAATACACGACGTGCTTATTATGGTGGTGCGCTCGATGATAGAGCGCGACCCGGCACACAGTTTTGTCGCGGCGCGCCTGCTCTTGCAGCATATGTACCGCGAGGTGTTCGGAGAGGTAAAAGAGTCCGACAAGCTCAAAGAGGCGCAGCGCGCGGCGTTTGCCCGCACTATTGCGCGAGGCGTCGAACTCGGCCAGTTTGACCCCCGGATGTTGGAGTTTGACCTCGTGGCCCTCGGCGAGGTGCTCGTACTGGAGCGGGACCGTGACTTTAAATATTTAGGGCTCCAAACTTTGCAGGCAAATTATCTCTCCAAAGAACATGTGGCGCGTGCCCTGCTTGAGACCCCTCAAATATTTTGGATGCGCGTCGCCATGGGCTGCGCACTGGTGGAAAAGACCCCCCAGGAGCGGCAGCGCTATGCTATCGAATTTTATGAAGTAATGTCGTCGATGTACTACACCCCTTCCTCTCCGACCCTTTACCACGCGGGCCTGGCTCTCCCCCAGCTCTCCAGCTGCTTTCTCTCCACCGTACCCGATGACCTGCACGCAATCTTTGACGAATATAAAGACGGCGCGCAGCTCCTCAAATATGCCGGTGGTCTCGGCGTCGACTGGACTCCCGTGCGCGCCACTGGCTCGATGATTAAAAAAACCGGCGTCGAAAGCCAGGGAGTGATCCCCTTCCTCAAAATCGCCAACGACGTGACAATCTCCATTAACCGCTCCGGCCGCAGGCGGGGTGCGGCGGCGGTCTACCTCGAGTACTGGCATCTCGACATCGAGGACTTTCTAGAACTGCGCAAGAACACCGGCGACGAGCGGCGGCGTGCGCACGACCTTAATACCGCCACGTGGATCCCCGACCTTTTTATGAAGCGCTTGCAAGAAGACGGCTACTGGACGCTCTTTAGCCCCTCGGATGTCCCCGACCTCCACGACCTCTACGGCCGCGCGTTCGAGGAGGCCTACTGCCGCTACGAGCAAAAAGCCGAGGAGGGCACGCTCCCGCACCATAAAAAACTCCGCGCCGCCGACCTGTGGCGCAAGCACCTCACTATGCTTTTTGAGTCCGGACATCCCTGGATCACCTGGAAGGACCCAAGCAACATCCGCAGTCCTCAAGACCATGTTGGCGTGGTGCACTCAAGCAACCTCTGCACCGAAATTACTCTCAACACCTCTGCGACCGAAACAGCGGTGTGCAACTTGGGTTCTATCAATATGTCGAGC
>MEWV01000003.1 GCA_001775445.1 Candidatus Adlerbacteria bacterium RIFCSPHIGHO2_02_FULL_54_18 | reverse complement strand
CGACGAACTTTTTGTTGATGTCGACGTTGGTCGGTTGGTTTATAAACCCCGCCCATGTGCCCTTGGTGTACTTGGAGAGCCGCTGCACCAACGACTCCGACCCTTCCATGCCGGCGAGCACCAGCTCGAAGTCGGAGAGGAGCGGCGGCTCCACTTCGGCAAAATTGGAGTCCACAGTAATGTCTTTGAGCGCGTAGGTTTCGGTGATTGCTTTGTCGATGATTGCGTCCTCTCCCGGGGTTAGGCCTCCGAGCATAATGCGAAACATCCCCACCAGCGCCACAATATTGGAGCGCAGGATGTCCGCTGGCGACTCGTCCTCGCGCGGCGGGGCCAGGTCGAAGGGGTTGATGTGGTGTTCGGAGTTGAGCGAGATGTTGAAGTAGCGTCCGCCGACCGCCTGGGAGAGGAACTCGTACTCCCTCTCGGGGTCTATAACAATGACGTCGGTATCAAACATCAGTGTGCGCAAAATTTCGAGTTTGGTGGCGTAGGACTTGCCCGAGCCCGACTTGGCAAAAATAACCGAGTTGTAATTCTCGAGCGAAAAGCGGTCAAAAAGCACGAGTGAGGCGTTGTGGCGGTTGACTCCGTAGAGTATCCCTTTGTCAGAGGTGAGGTCAAAAGAGACAAAGGGGAATATCGATGAGAGAGGCGAGGAGTTGAGCTTGGAGGTGACAGCGAGCTCGTCGCGGCCGAGTGGAAGCGCGGACTTAAACCCCTGCTCCTGCTGGAAGAGCGCCGGCTTGACGTAGACCAGCCGGCTCTCGAGCATCGACTTTATTTCGCTTTCGGCCTTGTCGAGCTCCTCGACCGTCCCGCCGTATATCGTGATATAGACGCCGACGTCGAAGATTTTTTCTTGCGCCTGCTGGAGCTGGTCGCGCAGGTCTTCGAGGTCGCGATAGGCGGTGTCGAGGATGGGGTCGCGCACCATCCCCTTTTCCTCCCGCGCCATAATCTGGCTCTGTACCTCGGCGACCTTTTTTTGGAACTTGCGCAGTATATCGGCCGAGTCGATGGGATGGATAAAGATTGATACGTCGAGCACGCGGTCGAGATTTATCACCGGGCTGAACCAGCTGTCGGTGAGCATGCGCGGATACGACATTACAAAAAATGTCCGCGCAATTTTGTCTCCCAAATTGAGCTCGCGCGGTGTAATCTTGAGCGCGGAGGGCGCTATCACGTCTTGGAGCTCAAGCACTCCCTGCTTGTATATCTGCTCGGGGAGTACGGAGGTGATAGATGCTCCGGCGGAGTTTTTTGATTTTAGAAAGTCGAGGAGTGCCATAATTGTTTTTTGAATCGTACTGAGCTTATTGTGCTATCTGTGTCACCTGGAGCGGCTTTTCGAGCTCGCCGGGGTTAAAGAGCTTGTAGAAGAGTTCTATTACCTCCTCGGTGCCAAGCTTAACCGTGCGCACCCCCGTGCGCACCAGACCCTGCTCGATGACCGCGATGCGCTGCTCGAGCTGGGTGCGATACTGCTCGAACTGCTCATCGGTTAAGGGGCCGCTTGTGCCGCCGCCGGCTCTGCTCGGCAGGAGAGAGCTGAGTGCACCCATTACCCCCTTGCTACGGTTGATAAGCGCAGGGTCATAGGGCACCACGATGAAGAAGTTTTTGGTCATAATGTGCGCCCGCTCGGTAAAGTCGCGGATAAACACGATATACTCGCGTATCTGTATTTTGAGCAGGTCATCGAGCTCTTTGGTGAGCCGTTCCTCGAGGAGCGCGATGTAGGGGCGGATGTCGAGCTCGCGGGACTCGATAAAAAATTGCACCGTAAACTCCAGCGAATTGAGAAAGTTTTGAAACTGCGCAATAATCGCCTGCTGCTCGTCTTGGGACTTGAGCGCAAGGTTTATAGAGGAGGCCATCAAAAGCGAGCGCAGTGATCCGTCTTTAAGCAGGATGGTGCCGTCGCGCACCTCTTTGATAGGTACAAAGTCCTGCGTTGATTGTGATTTTACTTTTGTGTTGGTGGGCATAAGTGCGAGAGGAATCTCAATCCTAAATTGCAAAGTCGTCGCGTGTGGTGTCGGTGACGCCCATTTGGGTGCGGTCTTTGATATTGAGCGACCAGGAAAGGTCTTTGAGCTTGCTTTGCGAGAGTTTTGGAACCGCCGACAAAGGGGGCTTCTGCGTTTGTGCGCTCGCGTCGGTTGCTTTTTGCTCGGGCTGCCGCTGTTTCCACAGGTAGAGCTTGTGGCCTATAAAATACATCACTGCATGCTCAACGGCGATGATAAACGGCCGACCGTTGACCTCATAGAACGCGAGCGCAAACGCAAAACCCATCACCGGAAGCGCCAAAAGAAACGCCATCCACTTTGGCAGTAGCGTAAAAAAGATAAGCAGCAGCCCTCCCCCTCCGGCCAGATAGATGAACTGCTTGAGCGTCAGCGGCCCGAAGATTTTATCCTCTATCTCTATAAATTGAGGAACCTGGTATTGTGCCATTGCTCATAAGTATATCGCGCTTTTTATTGCGACGGCTCTCTGTATGGGTCGGTTTTATAGAGCGACGGCGCTTTGGTGACGGTGGGGGCCGACAGTACCGCGTCGGCGGGGTGTACCATGGGCGTTGTGGCAGAAAACTTTTGTTCCGCGGCCTTGGGCGGCTCCTGCTGTGCTGCACGGCGCTCCATAAACGCCTTCATCGACTCGCGGATAGGGACAAAAACCTGGTCGCTCACCTCGGTGGCCAACTGCTCGGCCACCTCTTTGGAGATTCCGAGCGCCTGCTCCAGTGCTGCAGGAAAGGCGCCTGGGTCTGCAAACCCGAGCATCACGAGCAGCGTCTCGTCCTGCAGGTGCCCCCCCTGGTCTATATGGAGATGATGTGCTGTACCCACTGCCGCTATCCTCTTTTCCAAGTCGGAGGAGGCGATGGCATTTTGTATGTCCTTGGGGAGCTCTGCGAGCCGCCGTTCTATTTGTTTTTGAAGGTCTTCTTCCATAATGTGTTTTTATTATGCGGCCTTTCTATCACTCCCCTTTTCGTTGTCATTGTTGGAACGCTCAAGACCGGGGCGGGTGATGTCTTTGGCGGGCCCGTTTGTTTTGTCGTCGGAGGTGGGGAGCGAGGGGCCAGCGGACCTCGCTTCCGGCTGCTGCCGCGAGGGTTCTATGGGTGGGGGCGGCGTTTGTTGTTGCGCCGCTGCCGGCCGCGGCTCTGCATTTTGTGCAACCCTCGGCGACTCTGCTGCTGCAGGACCTGTTGCCGGTTGTATCGGAGGTACCGGTTGCTGGGGAGCAGAGGATGTTGGGCGGACGCTCCCTGCCGTGGCTGCGCTAGAAGCGGATGTCGGCGCGGCGGCAAGCGGAGAAGAGGGTTTAGTTGGACGGTCTTTCAGCATATCGAGCTGTCCTGGGCTTAAGTTTGCGGTCGTTTCTACTATATGTCGGGGCTTTCCCGGCTCTTCATGAGGTGCGTTTTGGACGAGTTTTCTCAACTGCTCCCCTTGCTTTTTAATGTCCTCATCCACTTTTTCGACAGCTGCTACGACGGCGCCATTGGTATCTTTCTGCGTCCCACCACCACTGCCGGCAAAGAGCGCGTCTGTTTTAGGAGCGGCTTTATGCGCCCCTGCCTCGCGTATCGCCTCAAGCGCCTGACTCGAGAGCCCTCCAGCGACGGCACTGCCGTGTACCGCCGCCGCTTCCGGTTTCGGCGGTGATTCAGCACCATAGCGGGCGTTTTGAACATTTTCCGGTTCGTCCGGGTTATAGACTCGTGCGCCCGGCGGCGGAGTATGTGGTCCTGCTCCGCCTCCCATCTGTTGATTGCCTCCACTGTTTGTTCCTTGGGTTTGTTGAAGTGGTGGCGGAGGCGAAGGTGGCGGAGGCGGAGTCGGTTGAGGACCAGTGCCTGGTCCGCGCCCTCCTCCGCCGGGAGTCCTCGGAGTAGTTGGCGGTACTGGCGGAGGTGGTGGAGGTGGTGGAGGAGGCGGTGGTGGAGGTGTGTAAGTCGCCGTTCCTACTCCAGCTTTTTTCAGCATATTTCTTAGGCGATCTGCAGGATTTTTTGCCCCTCTAATTTGTGCGGCCGCTTCCCTATCCGCTTCGTAGCTGGAAAAGCCGAATAATAGTTGCGGTATCTTACCACCCGACCATCCATAGAGGTTTCCAAACCGCTTCTTGTCAACGTAATCGGCAAATGCTTTTGAATTGTCGTCACCCGCAAATTTCTTAGCATTATCAACGACAACCTTTGACTCATCGTCAAGTGCGTCGCGCGCACCTTTTAGGTCCGCACGGCTTGCGCTCCCCGCATCAAAAGCTTCTTTGGTCCTAGAATAATTGTCCGCAGCTGCGTCCAGTCGTATCTTATCGTTATCTTCGAGCCCTTCCACTGCTTTCGCGTACGCATCATCCCAATTGCGTTCAGACGGCTTATAGCGGTCGGCCTCTTCCTTTCTCCTCTTAATGCCGCGGTCGAAGAGATCTTGGTAGCTCCTTTGTTTTTTTGGCTCACCCAATTCAATACCACCGACTTTTCCAAGACCTTTTCGTACAAGAGAAGAGCCACGAAGATCAAAACTGCTTCTGCCAAGACCGCCTGCACCGCGCACCAAGGTTCTGCTCAGAAAACCGCCTCCGGCAGCAGCTTTTTTACCCCACCGACTCTCTGCAAGTGAGTGGCTTCCCCACCCGAACGTTCGCCTGCCGGCGAATCCGGCAGTGCCGGCGGCGGCGTTGCCTGCCCAGCTCACCGCTTTGCTCGCCATCGCGCTTCCTTCTTTGACCACCCAGTCGGAGGACTTGAGCGCCACATACATCAAGGCCACAACAAAGCCGAGTTTGACCGCCACAGTGCCCAACGAGTTGAGTAGCCCCACCCCCACCCCTTGGTTGTTTGCGCTATTAAGCTCATTAAATATGCCATTGATAAATCCTCCAGTGGTCGAGCTGCCGAGCCCGTTCATCACGCTCACCAGTATGTAGAACATAAAGAGGAATATCGCCGGGTAGAGGGAAAAGCTGACAAGATATTTTTGCCACTGGTCGTAGAAGTGCTCGGTTTTTGTCAGCGTCCGCGCGACAAACGCAAGCGGCGCGGAGATTATGACGAACCACAGCCCGACTATCCGCATCATAAACTTGACCCCCGCCAGAAGAAACATGCCAAAGAGTAGTACGTACATCGCCCCAAGCACAATGTAGAGGAACGACAGCGTAATAACCACCGTCATAAAACCGGTTTTATTAACATTGTACCAAGTGTCAAACGCCTTTGTGCCGTAGAGCGACTGCACTTTAACAGCGTTCATCACCGCGACCGTAAGGTCTTTTGTCCCATTACCGACAGTGGCATCCCCCACCTTTATTGAGTTATAAAACTGGATTGCCAAAATGTTGCCTGTGTCTATCACCACCCGGGTGATAAAGAAACTAAAGTTGATTAAGAGCGCCATAACCACAATGAGCGCGATGCGCCGCATTGTCCCCGCTGTCTCGGCTTGGAACATAATCTGAAAAGCCGTGTAGATGAGGATGAAGATAAAGAACATATTGGCCAGGCCGCGCACTATCTCCCACCCGCTGGTCAAAAAGTCGAGCGCATAGGCGGAGCTATTGAGCGCAAGTTGGACGGTGATGTTGAAGAAGTATGCGCCAAGGTATGCAAGCTGGCTCGCGATACCGGCGGTAAAGACATAAACAATATTGGCGATACAAAGATCCCACGTGCTAGGGCTCAAGCCGCAGTCAGTGGTATTGCCGTAGCCGGGTACTGACGCGTTATTTGTGACGTTTAAGTTGTTGGCTTGAATAGCTTGCTGTTGTTGGGCGGTAATTAGTCCGGTTTCAGCCGCAGGTATGCCGTCAAAGTAGTCGGTTTGCGCCCGTGTGCTGCTTGGTGCTACAGATGCCGCCACTGCAAGCAGCAGCACTACGAGTATTATTTTTTTATTGGCCGAAAGCATAGCATTGTTGGAGCCCCGTTTGTATTTGTGTAGTCGCTGCGCCAAGGTGCGTCTGGAGTGCCGCGCGGTCCTGTTGCGCCTGCGTCAGGTCGGCGGGGAGTATAAGGAGCCCGGCGTTCTGCGCGTCGGTTACACTGCGCCCGACCGCCGCCACGTCAGCGGTCGAGTTGACCCGCAGAGTCCTTGTCTGCAACTCCTGCAAGAGAGCGATAGCCGCGTTGGCGCGGGTGATGTCGGCGTTTATAATCATAATCTCCGTCTCAAGCCCCACAATTGCCTCGCCCGCCGCGCCTCCGTTTTGTGCGGCCTGCAGCTGTTGCGCAGCCGTGAGGGTGGGCGAGGAGGACGCTATCTCCCAGCAATTTTGCAGCGAGAGATACTGTTGTTGGAGCGTTTGTATGTCGCGCGCGCTCCCCTGCTTTGCCGAGCCGTACTGCTGGGCCACTTGCACCACATTTTGCAGATTTTGCAGGAGCGCCTGCCCTTGCGTCTGCGCCGCCTGCTGGTCGGGAGTCAAAAAGTTGCTCGCATAGTTATTGTTGGTGCCGCTGAGGCCGGAGAGCCCGCCCTGCAGCATTTTTGTCATCAGCTGGGTGATGAGCGCGCTGATAATCTCGTCGAAGTGCTTGGCCAAGTTGAGCGAGTCGAGCGAGGACTTGTTTGTTGCATTGAGCGACTCGGCAATAACCGAGCCGGGCGTTGCTATTTTTTTGTCGCAGACGCGCGCGCCGTTTACCACGCGGCAGTTCTCTTCCTTTTCAAACGAGAGGAATCCGCGGCCGCTTACGAGGTCGATGCGCTTGTTGCCGACCGCAGTTGCTTGGGCTCCCGCGAGACCTATTTGGCCGTACATAAAGGCGCCGTAGGGGTTGTTTGTCGGCATAGTATTAAGAGAGATGAGCCCCTTCCATCCGCCGGCGGAGAAGTTGCCCGATGTAAACTGTGTCAGGTTGCCCACGATGGAGGTAAAGGTGCATGATGCGGCGTTGTTGCGCTGGGCATAGCTCTTGGCGATGGCAAGCCGTATCTGCGCCTGGAAGGGTGAGCAGAGGAAGGAGAGCGCCGACCCGCGGATAAACTCGCCGGCGGCCTGGTCTGCCACCCTATTAAAAAACTGATTGAAGTTTTGAACAAAAGAGGGCTGGCCGTTGAAGCCGGAGTTTATCCAGTTGACAACGCTCGTGGTGATTTGTTGGAGGATAACCTTGGCCCACACGCGGGTAAGGCAGTCGAGGAAGTTGTTGACATAGGCGTTGTTGCTCGCAAGCGCGTTGCTCACCGAAAACTGCGCGTTGAGGGTGCCCTGGGTCCCGAGGTCGTTGACAGGCACCGCGATGGCGGCGTTGCCCGCAGAGCCGATTATCCCCGCATTACCTGCAAATCCGAGTATGCTCCCCAAGAGCCCCGGCGTACAACTGAGCGCTCCCGCTACTCCCGCCGCGGCAAAGAGCCCTGCGTTGAGCGAGTTGTTGGCGGTGTTGGGCGCAGGCGGCGTCCCAAAAAGGGAGACCTGTCCACCAATGGACCCTTGATTGAGGTCATTGATGCCCGAGGGGACAAACGTGCTTAGGGTGGCGTTGGTGCCGAGCCATGCGGCACCCGGCACGCTCAAGGCGCCGCTCGAAAAAGAGAGTCCCGTGTCCGTACTGCCGGTAAGTGGGCCGGGGTCGAGCACGATGCTCCCCGGAGTATACTCCCCACCGCCGGTTATGTCGGTCGTTCCGACAGTGCCGGTGCTCCCGGTTGTGCCGGCATTTCCTGTTGTCCCCGTGGTTGCGGCGAGCGTTGCATTGATAGCCGCGGCGGTAGTGGTGCCCACTATACCGTTTGGGTCAAGCCCGATGCTGGTTTGATAACGCATCACCGCCTGCTCGGTGAGCGCGCCGAAACTCCCCACAGAGATCCCTGCCGGGAGTGTCAAGAATCCACGGTCGATAAGAAAGTTTTGCAGTGCACTCACCTGCGTTCCCGTAGAACCGATGCTAAAAGTGGGGAAAATAATAGCGGACGAATTGCCTGTAGCCGCGCCGCCGCCCGAGGCGGCGGCATAGGATGCATTTATAGCTGTGGCGGTGGCCGGGTCGACGGCGCCCGTTGGGGTAAGCCCCGCGCTTGTTTGGTAGCGCACGAGCGCCTGCTGTGTAGCCACATTAAACGTCCCCAAGGGAACGCTCGGGAGAGTAAGGAGTCCGCGATCTATTAAAAAGTTCTGTAATGAGGCCACCTGTACTCCCGTGGAACCGAGCCCGAAGTTGGAGGTAGAGGAGAGGGGGGTAAAACGTGTCCCCCCTTGCGGGAGACCCTGTCCGGCGGTAGTGCCTGTCCCGGTACCCTCCCCGACGCTGCCCGGTATATTGGTGTCTCCTCCCGGGTCTGATGCTCCGCGAGTGGTGTCTGTGCCGGCGCCGAACTCCCCCACCTTTCCCGGAGAGGAGCCCCCGCCGAAGAACCACATCCATAGGAGGGCCAAGAGTATCGCGACAGCGACGGCTCCGAGTACGATGAAGATGATTCGTTTTTTCATTGGGCGCTAGGCACATAGACGCTCCAGGCGCTGCCCGGCTCGTCTTTAGTAAAAAGTATACCGTTCTTTGAAAGTTCTTGAGCGACGTTTGTAAACAGTCGCGACTCCTCCTCCATGTACAGTTTAAAGTTTTGCAGCGCGGCGAGCGCACGCAGCGGGTCACTCCCCAGTTTTTCGAGGTCCGGGTAGGTCGCCGCGATGGCCGCAAAAGTGTTTGACATCTTTAGCTGCAGAGGCGAAAGCGTCGGCGGCACCTTAAGCGCCATAATGTCCGCACCGATGGCGGCGTAGGCCGCACCGATGGCGCGCAGAGGAGCGAGTTTCGACTTGTCGTTATTGTCGGTGGCCTCGCCGAGCGCAACATAGGTGTCGTTGACACTGGCCGCCGTGTGGGCGCCCAACGCCGCCATCACCCCGTTGCCCCAGAGGTGCAGCGAGGCCTTGTCTTGAGTGCCGAGCCGCAGATCGGTTGCCGCATACTTGGGGCCACCACCGGGCTGCAGCTGTGCCGCCGCCTCGGCAATGAGCTTGTCTTGTGTCGGGAAGTCGCCGCCGAGCCCCTCCTGCTGGGCGCTCGAGACGCTCACAAAAAGCGTGCGTGCCACGCTGTCGGTCAAGTTGCCGCTCTTGGCGGCCTCGCGCAGCTGGCTTACCACCTCGGCGTCCGGTGCCGCCGGCGCAGAAATCGCGGCTTCGGTCTGCACCTGTTCAAGTGTTTTTTGCCACTCGTCACTTGTGTAGAGTGCGGTATCGGGCGGCGCGGAGAGCGAGGAGAGGGAGCGCGGCGCCGTGTAGTAGTGCGCGCCGAGTATCAACGCACCGGAGAGCATAATGGAGCCGGCAATAGTCGAAAAGTGCGCACTGGGGAGATAAGAAGCGGCCGGCGACATTCTTCTAGTATACTTTATGTATGTGTATGCTCAGTCGGACGTTGTTGGCGGCTTTTTTAGTGATAGGACTTTCGCTCCCTGTTGCAACACTGGCCGCCGGAATCCCCTTTGGTGGGAGGGTGGCGACCATTTTTTACTGCCTCAACGGCGTAATATACGAAAATATAATAGGACCAAAAGGAGGCCTCTATATATGGGTGCCGGGCACTCTCACCTTTGCACACTATCAAATACGACCCGGGGTAAACCAAATCGGGACAGCAGACGTCATCTTCCCCTGTGTGGTGTCGTACCACCCTCTCTATATAGTATGGGCCCCGCGGATTCAGATTATCGGGACAAGTTTAGCCATTTAGAAAGTGGCACGTCCTCGGCGCGCGCCTTCTCCTCTACCCCGGCATTTTTTAGGGCATCGGCATACTGCGCGCCTATATTACTTTTGAGATATTTTCTTTTTTGAGAAAATCCTTTTTTTACCAGTTCAAAAAACTTTGCCTCGTGCTCCGCGCTGTCAAAGTTGCTGCGCGAAATATCTTTAACCGACAGTATCGCCGAGTCCACCTTGGGCGGCGGAGAGAAGGCGCCACGCGGTACGGTCTTGAGGTACTTCGGCGTGCCGTATGCTTTCACCGAAAGAGACAGAATGCTCTCTTTCTGCGACCCTAGGCGTGTCGAAGGGTGACCGATAATCCTCTGCGCAACCTCTTTCTGCACCAAAAACACTAAAGTGGAAGGTTGGTGCGCGGCAGAGAGGAATTTTTTAAACAGAGCGCCGGTAATGTAGTAAGGGATGTTTCCCACAAGCGTGTAGTTTTTTGCTTTTAGATGTGCAGGGTCGAACTCCAGCGCGTCACCCTCGAGTATCTCGACGTTTTTTCCCCCAAACTTCTCGCGCAGAGCCGCAATGAGGCGCGCATCTTTTTCGACAGCGACAATATGCGCTCCACGCTCGAGTAGCGCTTGCGTCAGCGCCCCTTCGCCCGGGCCTACCTCAAGCACTACCTCCCCCGGCCGTATGTGTGCCGCATCGGCAACAAGCCCGAGATAGTACGGGTTCTTTAAAAAATGTTGGCCGAGCGACTTTTTTTTCTTCATACATTCTGTCTAATCCAGGTAGATAGTTTTACCCAGCGGCTCCGGCTCTTCTTGCTGCAGGTAGTCCTTGCACTCCTCAAGAAAGGACGAGGGGGTGCGGATGTCGGTTGAGCCGAAGACCGTACGCATCATAGCAAAAGAGAGATACACTTTTTTTTGAGCGCGCGTGAGCGCCACGTACATGAGCCGCCGCTCCTCCTCCATTGCGCTCCCCTCTCCTCCCCGTTCGGAATGTGTTGAGGAGTCCCTCTGCAGGGGGAAGAGTCCTTCCTCAAGTCCGACGATAAACACATAGGGGAACTCGAGCCCCTTGGCCGCGTGGACGGTCATCAGCCGCACCATGTCGCGTGTTTCTTTGAGCTCGTCCTGGTCGCTTGCAAGCGCGGCGGATTCCAAAAACTTTTCTAGGCCTTCGATAGGACTCAGGTCGACTCGGTCGAACCGAGTCGCAAGCGACACCAGCTCGGCGAGGTTTTCCAGCCGCTCGCCGCCCTCGAACTTGTCTTCTTTGAGCCGCCGCTCAATGCCACTGTCGACGATGGCCGCGCGCAACAGAGCCGAAGGGGGAAGCAAGGAGGCACGCTCGCCTATTTTTTTAATCAGCGCGCGCATCTGCGCCACGCGCTCGCCGATGCCGCCCCGAAGCGAGGCCTCCTGTCCGGAGAGTATCTTCAGTTTTGTCACTTTGCCTATCCCCGGCAGAGTGTCGATAACTCGCCCGAGGTCAGGTGCATTTCCGGCGGCCCCTTCGACGCTGCTCAGGGCAAGGCGCACAAACGACAGTATATCTTTGACCTCTTTACGGTCGAAGAAGCGCGTTCCCAGCACTTGGTGCGGGATACGGTGCTCAAGCATTTTTTCCTCGATTGCGCGGGATTGGAAGTTGGCGCGATAGAGCACGCGAAGTCCCGTGGCCGCGCGCCGTCTTCGATGAGCGAGGATATTTTTTTTGCGACAAACTGTGCCTCGTCTCCCCCGTCGCCCGCGGCATACAGTGAGAGCGGCTCTCCCTCCGGGTTGTCGGTGCGTAGGTTTTTGTCGGGCCGGTTGGAGTTGTGTGCAATCAGAGTGCTGGCGGCCGCGAGTATTTGTTTTGTGGAGCGGTAGTTTTGTTCGAGCATTACCGTTTTTGCACCCGGGTAGCGCTGCTCAAACGAAAGAATGTTTTCTATCTTTGCTCCCCGCCATCCGTAGATTGTCTGGTCGACATCGCCAACGGCGCAGACGTTTCTCTCCGGGCCGACCAGGAGTTCCGCGAGCCGGGCCTGGATTGTATTGGTGTCCTGGTACTCGTCTATGTGCAGGTAGCGCCAGCGTTTTTGATACTCTTTTTGCACGCCGGGGCTTTTGTCGAGCAGTTCGACCGCGCGCAGAAGCAGGTCGTCAAAGTCGAGCGCGTTATCCCCGCGCAGAATCCGCTCATAACAAAGCCACGCCGTCGCTATCTGGCGCTCGTGCGGGGTGGTGGCGCTTGCGGCAAACTCATCCGCATGCACCCCTTCTCCTTTTTGCCGCGAGGCGACAGCGAGCGCAAGTCGCGGCTCCATATCTTCGGCCCCCGCCTCTTTAAGCGCCTTTTTCATCGCGCCAAGCGAGTCGGAACGGTCATATATAGAAGGAGTGCGCTTGTACCCCAGCGTTTTGCCGTTTTCTTTAATAAGGGTAAGTCCGAGGGAGTGGAAGGTGGATATGAATGGTTGAGGAAGTCTGACTTCCGCGGAAGTCAGACTTCCAAGCACCCTGCTTCGCATTTCGCCCGCCGCTTTGTTGGTAAAAGTGATAGCAAGTATGCTCTCGGGCTCTGCCCCTTGCCGGATAATCTCCTTAATACGCTCGGCGATTACCCGGGTCTTCCCCGCTCCGGCTCCGGCGAGCACAAGGAGGGGGCCGGCTATTGTCAAAACAGCTTCTTGTTGTTGAGCGTTGAGTTTCTGCAGATGCTGCACTTGCCCATACTAGCGCAATTATCCTTATTTTTCAACGCTTTTTCATTGTATCTTCAGGAGTTTTCCACAGCCCCCAAATGCGGCGGTTGACGGCAGAACTTACACCTGCGTATAGTTAAAAGGCACAGGGATGGGAGCTAAAACGGCTCTGTTGAGCCATTTTTTAGCGGAATCACACAAAACTCAGGTGAAAATAACACTTTGAAGCCCCACAACTCAGACACTCCTCCGGCCCGGTCGCCTGCGCGGGGGACGCTCAAAAGGTCAATAATGGTCGTGCTTGCGTCGTCAGGCGCTTTTTTGATGCTGTTCTCCCCTTTGTTTGTCTCAGCGAGCATATTTTCTCTCTCTTCTCTCTCTTTCCTCTTGTCGAGCATTGTTCAAGAAACCTCTGCGGCAGGCGGCAGACAAAACTCGCAGACCATTGTACTGCTTGCACCGGCGCGCAATATCGATCCGACGCCTGCGGTCGGAGGAGGCGACATTACCCTCGTGCAGGGCTCGGCGCTCATAGCCGAGGAGGGCCCTTCCGGTACTGTGGCCGAGATAACCAGTCGTCCGGAGTCCTCCCAGATCAGCGTTTATACCGTGCACAAGGGAGACACGCTCGGCGACATCGCCTCGATGTTTGATGTTACGGTCAACACCATTATGTGGGCCAACGATCTTAAAAACGGGACTATAAAAGAGGGGCAGGAACTCGTCATACTCCCCATTGCAGGCGTGCGCCACACGGTTGCAAAGGGCGATACGTCCGCTTCGCTCGCAAAAAAATACAAAGCGGATCAGACAGAAATAGCGCAGTACAACAATCTCGACGACACTGCGCCGCTTGCGCTCGGCAGTGTCGTCATAATTCCCGACGGCGAGGTCGCAGCACCGTCGAAGCCGAGGTCAACCACGCCGAGCAATCCCTTGCGCGGTAGTGGCGGACCTGCGATTGCCGGCTACTACGCTTGGCCGGTAAACGGCGGTGTTATTACCCAAGGACTCCACGGCTACAACGGCATCGACATTGGCGCGTCATCCGGTACCAACATTCTTGCAGCCGCTGCAGGTACGGTCATTATCGCCAACGGCGGGGGCGGATGGAATGGCGGTTACGGCAACTACCTCGTCATACAGCACGACAACGGTACGCAGACGCTCTATGCCCACGCGAGCAAGCTCTATGTTTCGGCGGGGACGCGCGTTGTGCAAGGTGCTGTCATCGCCGCCATAGGCCGCACAGGCAAGGCGACCGGCTCGCACCTGCACTTTGAGGTTCGCGGCGCGGTAAACTCGTTTGGGCGCTAGCGAACTTATGTAACATGTGTGCGTATCTACCCTTCGTCCAAAAGACGCCAGAGGTAGAAACAGGCAAGAGTGCGATGGCCTGCCCAGCTCTGCGCGAGCCGCTGCATTTTCTCTGGAGAGGGCTTGGTGCGGAGAGTAAAAAGTTTTTGTATCGCTTTTTGGATGCCCAAGTCGCCGGTGGGGAGTACATCGGGTCGCCCGAGCGTAAACATTAAAAACATCTGTGCCGTCCACTCGCCTATCCCTTTGACCCTGACTACATGCTCGATTATTTGAGCATCACTCATTCCTTTAAATTTTTTAGGTTCAATTGTCCCGTCTTTGCATTTTGTCGCCAAATCCTTTATAGAGGAGGCCTTTTGTGCCGAGAGTCCCGCGCTCCGCAGTTTTTTTATATTAATTTTTAAAACATCATCTGGCGCAGGAAATTTTTTCCCGGGGAAAAGCGCCACGAATCTTTTTACAATAGTTGCCGCCGCTTTGCCCGAGAGCTGCTGATAGACAATCGACTCGGCGAGCGACTGAAACGTGTTTCTAGCGTGCGCGCGGCGGTGCACGATAGGTCCGTGCCGTCGTACAAACGCGCCCAAATGTTTGTCGCGCTTAAGAGAGTGTGGGGGAGTTTTAGTCATCTAACCTTTCTTTTCGCGATACTGCAGCGCTTCCAAAATGTGCGCCTCGTTTATATCCGGATGCTCGTCGAGGTCGGCGATAGTGCGCGCTACCTTTATAACGCGGTGGAACGCGCGCGGAGAGAGCGCCATGCGCGTGCCTGCTTTTTCAAGGAGCTCGCGCACTTTAGGCGAGAGCGGCACCAGGTCGTCGAGCTCGCGCGGCGAGAGCTCGCTGTTGAGCCCGATCCTCGATGTGCTTTTAGATGATTGTTTAGATGAGGCAAAACGTTTTGTCTGCAGGGCACGCGCGGTAAGAACGCGCGTGCGCGCGGCGGCGGTCTCACTCCCCTCTCTGTTGCGGAACCCAAGTTCTCCAAGCTCAACCGGGCCCATCACGCTCCACAGGTCTATTCGGTCTGCTATCGGACCCGATATTTTTCTACGGTAACGTTCGAGTGTCATCGGTGTGCAGGTGCATGCTATTTCCGGATGCCCCCAGTTGCCGCACGGGCAGGGGTTCATTGCTGCCACGAGGGTAAAGCGCGCGGGAAACTGCGCCGACCCGCGCGCCCGCGCGATAGAGATGACGCGGTCCTCCATCGGCTGGCGCAGGGCTTCGATGACCCTCCTATCAAACTCGGGGAACTCGTCTAAAAAAAGAACGCCTTTGTGTGCGAGTGTTGCCTCGCCGGGGCGCGGGGTGGCTCCGCCGCCCACAATCGAGACGTAAGAGGAAGTGTGGTGCGGCGAGCGGAAGGGCGGGAGCGTCAGCAGGTCGCCGCGCAGAACGCCGGCGACCGAATGTATCGAGTTGACCTCAAGCATGTCGTCGAAGTTGAGCGGGGGCAAAATAGAGGCAAGCGCTCTAGCGAGCATCGTCTTGCCGGTGCCGGGCGGGCCAGAGAGTCCAAGGTTGTGTCCGCCCGCAGCCGCGATTATCGCGGCGCGCTTCGAGGAGTCCTGACCGCGGATATCTTCGAAAGCAAACTGCGATTCGCCGAAATCCGGCGCAAGCATTGTTTGCGGCGCCGGCTTTAAACCGCCGAGATTTACCGAGGGCTCTCCTCTGTATTTTGAGGTATTTCCTCTGTCTTTTTTTGTATTCAGAAATCCGATCACCTCCTGCAAGCTCGACACGCCGTAGACGTCTATCCCCGGCACCAGCGCCGCCTCCTCGACGTTTTCTGCAGGGACAAAGACCGCCTTCTTTTTGCGCCGTTTGGCCTCGGCAATGAGTGGCAGGAGCCCACGCACGGGCTGCACTGCTCCGTCGAGAGACAACTCCCCGACAAACACATAGGGCTCCGGGTCAAAGCGTATGTCCCCTGCCGCCAGAAGGTAGGAGAGCGCGATGGGGAGGTCGAACATCGGCCCCTCTTTTTTTAAATCAGCAGGCGCGAGCGCAATGACTATCTTTTGGTTGCGCGATTTCGGACTCTCAAATCCGGCGTGTTTAATCGCGGCGGCAACGCGGTCACGACTTTCTTCGACCGCCTTGTCAGGGAGTCCTACGACTACAAATGCATGCAGTCCGCGGGAGAGATCGGTTTCAACGGAGACAATATAAGGTGAAAGGAGTGATGTCTGCGCCCCATACACTTTCGCATACTGCATGACGTATTATAAATGCTTCGTGCAGGTGCGGGCGGCGGGGTTGGCCTCGAGGCGATCTTCTTCTATCACGTCACCCGATATCTCGCATACGCCATAGGTGCCGTTTTTAATTCGCTCCAATGCCACCACCACCTCTCTCCGGCGCGCCGTGAGCGTCGCAATTTCTGCCTGATGCTCACCGAACTCCTCCATGCGGTCTGCCAGCTCGTCGCTCTCGGTGGCGGCGGGGTCTATGTCCTCATGACCCAACTCCTTTAGCTCCTGTTCAACCCGCTCCTGCTCCTCCTCCAGTTTTTGCTTAAAATGCTCGGTGTTCATATACAGGGAGTATACCGCTACTGCCCCGGCAGGGGAATGGCCGGCGCTGTCTGCATGCGGCCGATTACCTCCCGCAGCGTGTATTCGTTGGTGGTAACAAGAACGGTGTTGCGCCCTAAAAAGGTCCACAGAAAGAGTATGTCGCCCTGGGGGCTTACTATCGCGCGGGTGTCGCGGTTCTCCGCTATTTTGTCTACAAAAGCGGTGGGGAGAAAGCGCTCTACAGCGGTCTGTATCACGCTGGTGGAGGCAGCAATGTCTTCGATGGCAGGGATGGCAGGGATTGTCGGAAGGCGCACCGCGGGGGTGCGGATAAACAGCGGCGAGAGGTCGGTGTACATAGACACCTCCCACTTGAGCATGCCGGCATAGGCAGTTTCGTATGAGTCGACGGCAAAAAGGAGCAAGGCCTGATTTTCGTCGAATGAGTGCACACCGAGGAGATATGCTCCGGAGAGCGTGCGCGTAAGCTCCTCCGGCGCGTTGGGGAAGAGGAGCCGGAAGAACTCTCTTGTCGAAAGTGCCGCGGGCGCCGTGTCGCCTTGTTGCTCGGTACTAAGATAGAGCCGCTCCACCAACCCCACAGGGAGGTGCACGTTTTTGCGGGCAACATCAAGTGCGGCCATATACGCGACGCGCGACGCGCCCTGCCCCAAGGGAACAAGCGAGGTATTGTCGACCGCTATAAATGGCGCCTCTGGCCCGAGCTGCGCCGGGACGCTTATTTCCCGTGTGAGTACAAAAAAGAGCAGACCGCCCGCCGCCGCAAGGAGCAGCACTCCGCCGCCCGCCGCCGCAAGCGTAAAGAGCCAGTGTTTTTGAGGCGCGCTTTGAGCGATCTCTTGTCCATCACTGTGTTTTGCGCTGCGTCTGTCGGCCTCGGCCGCCGCGATAGACACCACTGAAGACCCGCGGTCATTGACCACCCGCGCTATGTCTCCCTTAAATGTTTGCAGCGACTGCACTGCCGATGGCGACTCTGCCGGTTTTTGTACGGAAGGAGCCCCCTCTTTTTTTGGGAGAAGAATCTTCTCCAGGTCTACCTCGTTCTTAGGCGTGGGGGCCTGGCCTTTCTCTTCGTTCAAATCCGCCATTGTTTTGTGCGGGGAGTATCCCCTTGCGAGACGCAAAGTCCGGATCAACTTGTTTGATGGAAAGGTTGATACGGCCCTTTTCGTCTATCTCCTTTATCATAACGCGGACTTTCTCCCCCACTGAAAGCGCGCCGGCAATTTTTTCGATACGGAAGGGCGCTATTTCAGAAACATGCACAAGCCCCTCGGCGTCTTTGCCCGGGCCGACGCGCACAAACGCGCCAAAGTCCATCAACCGGGTCACCTCGCCGTCATACACCTCGCCCGCTTTATACTCTTTGACTACCTGCTCTATCATCTGCTTGGCCATCTGCGCCGTCCCCCCTTTGCCGGTGATAAATATAGAGCCATCATCCTCGATGGTGATGTCGTCTACCTTGCTTACGTCTTTGATGCCGTTTATTGTTTTTCCGCCGCCGCCTATCACGAGCCCTATCTGGTCGGGCTTGACCTTCATTGTCAGGATTTCCGGCGCGCGCGGCGATATCTCCGTGCGGGGCTCCGCTATCTCCTTTTCTATCACGTCTAAAATATGGAGCCGCGCTTTTTTTCCGCCCTCGAGCGCCTCTTTTAGCACCGCCATCGGGATTCCGTCCAGTTTTATATCAAGCTGGATAGCGGTGATGCCCTCGCGGGTGCCCGCCACCTTAAAGTCCATTCCGCCGAACTCGTCCTCCGGGCCCTGGATGTCGGTCAGTATTTTGTAGGTTGTTCCCTCGACTCCGTCTCGGGATCTCGTAGAACTCGACATGAGCCCCATTGCGATTCCGGCGACCGGTCGCTTGATAGGCACGCCGCCGTCCATGAGCGCCAATGTGGAGGCGCACGCCGAGCCCATCGAGGTGGAGCCGTTGGAGGCGAAGCACTCCGAAACGAGGCGGATAGTGTAGGGGAATTGCTCCGCGGAGGGTATAACCGCCGCGAGCGCTTTTTCTGCGAGCGCGCCGTGGCCGGTGGCGCGGCGGTTGATACCGCCCATCCTGCCGGTCTCCCCTGCAGAGTACGGGGGAAAGTTGTAGTGATGCATAAAGCGCTTTTTGATGTTGTGCTCCTCCATCGAGTCGATAATCTGGCTGTCGCCGGGGCCGCCCAAAGTAAGCGCAGTAAAGACGTGCGTTCCGCCGCGATAAAAGACGCCCGAGCCGTGGAGTATGGGTGAGACACCGCCGGCTTTTGCAAAGAGCGGACGGACCTCGTCGAAGCGGCGGTTGTCGGCGCGCACGTTGTCCTCGACTGCGCCGCGGTGTATCTCCTCATCTACCTTGTCCTCGATAAAGCGCTTGATAGTCCCGGACTTGAGTGCCAGTAAGTCAGACTTACTAGGGTCTGACTGGCCCACCTCCTTCACACACGCCATCCACTCGTCGGTTAAGTGATGTATCTCGTCTTTGCCTGCTACGCCGCAGAACACAGTCGGGGTAATCTTTGCTTTAAATTCGCCCTCAAACAAATCCAGAAGCGCTTGGGGCAACACTGGTGCAGCTGCGTCGCGCTTTGGCTTGCCAATTTCTTGGATAATCTGCTTCTGCCAGGCCAGAATCTTATTATGCTCTTCTACTGACTTGGCAAAACCGGCGGCGATATCCTCTTCGGAGGCCTCCTGCGCGCCCACCTCAATCATGTTTATGGTGCCGTCCTTGCCGCAACATAGCAGGTCAAAGTTGCTCTCTACTATATGTATCGAGGCGACCGGCCCCTGCCAGGGGATGTCGGAGACCGCGAGCGCAAGCGAGGCGGCGTTGACCGCTATCATGGCCGGCTTCTCCTCGCCGAGCGCCAAAACAGTAATAACTACCTGCACTTCGTTGCGGATATGCTGGGGGAAGAGCGGACGGATAGTGCGATCAACTATGCGGCCGGAGAGTATGGCGGCATCAGAGGGTCTCCCCTCTCGGCGCATAAAGCGGGAGCCGAGTATCGCGCCCGCGGCGTAGAAGCGCTCCTCGTAGTCGACAGTCAGAGGAAAGTAGTCGATATCGTCGCGCGTTTTAGAACTGATAACGGCGGTGGCGAGTACGGCCGTGTTGCCGTAGCGCAAAATGACTGAGCCGTTGGCCTGCTCTGCGAGGTCGCTAAACTCCGCGACCATTTTCTTGCCGCCCACCTCGAGCGAGTATGTTTTTGTCTGCATACTTTTATATATACGAAACGGACAGATTTTAGGACTTCGAAGTCCTACCTATCTACCCGCTTCACGATTAACGTGTAACACCATAAACATAACAGACCGCAGATAAAAGAAAAAGCCCTGGGCGCGTGAGCGTCCGGAGCCGTGTCAGCGTTGGCCGACGGTAGTGGGATGTGCCTTCATTGCAGAGAAGAAGGCGCCGGCGCTGCTGTTTTGAGCGAATGAAATCGCAATAATTGCGATACATCCGACAGCCAGCAACGAGGCGAGAGTAAAGGGGCTCGGGAGTTTTTTCACGATGCTCTCCTGGGGTGCGGTCTGCGCCTAGTATACCACAAACATACTTTTTTACTACTGTTTTGGGTGTTTTCTGCACACTTGACAAATATACCTATTATATGCTATAATAGAAGAGGAAGTGAGTTGTTTGAAAGGGGGTACAAATGATCCTCTGGCGACTCTACTTCACTCGGGTGGCGGCCCATTTTGCCGCTCTCATGGTGATGCCGTTGCTATGGTGGTATTGGTCGAAGTCCTTGCTCTGGGTGATCCGTTGGAACACTTGGGCAATCGGCTGGCTGATACAAAAGGGGGTGCTCTTAATCCCCGATCCGGACGCACGGCATTATGCCACTCGTGTGCTTGAGCTCAGCGACATGCTGGGGCGGGCAATACGGGCGGGGCTCACGCTGGTTCCGATAGAGTATCGGGACCAGGTAGAGGTGCTCGCAAGAGTACGCTACGAGCCCGGAGGGTGGCTGATGGTCGGACAGCTTTCACTCATACTGTTCTTCGTATGGCGTTTGCTTACCAGGCCGCGCAGGGTGCGCAAGTTCCGCAAGGAGCCCCCATCATATCTGCGCAAAGAACCGCCGTTACTTTGAGTGTTTACTTTCCCGCTCACGCGCTTGTGAGCGGGATTTCTTTTTATAAAAAAATAATCCCGCCCCGCGTTAGACGCGCAAGGTCAGTATTACTCCCCGCTCATTTTTATCGCCGGGTCTTCGCCCTCGCCGTCCCACTCGGGCGCTTCGGTCGTTTCCACACTAGTGTCGGCGTCGACACGCCCTTCTTTGCCGCCGCCATTGCCGGATTTACCGCCAAAGCCCGGGATATAGCGCCCCACCCCGCTGCGGCTTCCTATCAGATAGTTGCGCGGGTCTTCGCAGATGTCTATAAAGTCGTCTACCGCCTCGCGCAGTTGCCCCGAAGAGGATTTGCCGAAGGCGATTGCCTCCACCTGTACGCCGTAAGTATATTTAAGATACTCGACCAGCGGTACAAAGTCGCCGTCGCCGGTCGCGAGGATAATGGTGTCGAGCTTTTGTCCCATCGCAACAGCGTCTATCGCCATCCCGATGTCCCAGTCGGCCTTTTTTGCCCCACCGGCAAAGACGCGGATGTCCTTGACCTTGGTTTCGATGCCGAGTTTGTTGAGTGCTTCAAAGAAGCCCTTTTCGTCCTCGGACTCGGTGCGGATAACATAGGCGATGGCGCGGATAAGGTTGCGCCCCGCGACCGCCTCTTTGACGATTTGGCCAAAGTTAACCTTTGCTTTATAAAGATTTTTTGCGGAGTGATAAAGATTTTGCGTGTCTATAAAAATGCCGACACGCTGGCTTTTGTGTTTGATGATTGCCATACGTAAAATATAAAACTAAATAAAAAATAAGAACCTCTCAAGTATACACCTGAGAGCGCGGGTAAGAAAAAAATTACTTCTTGAGCCCGAGTTTTTTGACAAGCGCGCTGTAGCGCTTCTTGTCTTTGCCTTCCAAATACTTCAAATGCGTCCGGCGATCAGCCACCATCTGCAGGAGCCCGCGACGACTGTGCTTGTCCTTTAAATGCTTCTTAAGGTGCGACGCGAGTTCGTCGATTTTCTTAGACAAAAGGGCAACCTGAACTTCGGGGCTACCGGTGTCCGTCGCGTGGACGGCGACCTCGGTGATAGCTTTCTTCTTTTTCTGCTTGGTCAGCATTAAAATAGCATATCACAAATGAAAAAGGCGCGCAAGGGGTCTCCCTCGCGCGCCACGCCCAGCTCATCGCTTGCCGTAAGTGCGTCCGATACCAAAGCGCGCACCATCTTCCCGTCAAGCGTCATAGAAAAATCTCGTTCCGCAGGCGTGGAACGGGATTGGTTATCTCATTTGATGTGCGGCGTGGCTAGGATTAAGGCCATGCACGCAAAGAAAATGAGCAGGGCTCCCCACCGAACGGCGTCTGCGTGCCGCTCGATAAACGAGGAGATACTGTCTTCGTCCAAGCGCATCACTTCCTCCATTGCTGGCTGTTAACCGATATAAAGAAGATAGGCATGACGGATGACCTCGGCAAGCCACGCCAATTCCAAGGCGATGGCTATCGGAGCGAACAGTTTGCGGGAAGCTGTACGGCTACCGCGCAAGGCCTCGAAGTCCGGATGGCCGAATGTCTGAACGCGAGGGCCGCTTTGGCTCCCTTCCTCTTGGTCGAGTTGTTCGAGGTCGGCCATTCTCTGGCAAAAGAAGCGCACCCAGCGTTCCCCGCGCCAAATAGCAATAGGGAGAAGGGTGTGGACTGTGAGTCCGGTAGCACTGATTACAAACTTTGCCGTTTCTTCCGCATCGGTTCCGAAAACCAGAGGCAACGCTATGGTATTGAAGACAAGATACATTTGTACCCGGCTCCATTGCATCTGCATATACCCGTTGCGTAGAGTCGCAAGCGCTGCGTATACATTCGGCTCACCGTTCCTCATGGTACCCCTCCTTTCAGTGAACTACTTTCTTTCCGCAGTATAGCAGAAATATTTTGCGACGTATACTGGAGATATGGCCGATTTGAAGAAATTAAAGACCGACTTCTTGGAGTACCTGGAGATAGAAAAAGGCCGCTCGGTTAAGACAGTGGAGAACTACGACAGATATCTGACGCGCTACCTTGCCCACAGCAAGGTTATGTCCCCTTCCAAAATTACCGAGCAGTCGGTGCGCGAGTTTCGCCTGCATTTAAACAGGCAAGCCGGAGTAAGCGGCACCATGAAGCACAAGACCCAAAACTACTACATGATTTCGCTACGCGCGTTCTTAAAGTTTCTGCGAAAAAGAGACATCGAAAGCTTGAACCCCGAAAGGATAGAGCTCGCCAAGGTCGGAG
>MEWV01000002.1:35354-40620 GCA_001775445.1 Candidatus Adlerbacteria bacterium RIFCSPHIGHO2_02_FULL_54_18 | reverse complement strand
CCAGCTATTACCAGGTTCGATTAGCTTTTCACTCCAACCCACAAGTCATCCGAGAGTTTTGAACGGCTCAACGGTTCGGGCCTCCATCCCGTTTTCACGGGACTTCACCCTGCTCATGGGTAGCTCACCTGGCTTCGGGTCTTATGCGTACCACAAACGCGCTATTCACACTCGGTTTCCCTCCGGCTCCGGTCTCTCGACCTTAGCCATAACGCGGCACACATAAACTCGCAGGCTCATTCTTCAATAGGCACGCGGTCGTGGTCCCGCCTTGCGGCGTTACCACTCCCACTCCTTGTAGACATATGGTTTCAGAACTATTTCACTCCCCTCACCGGGGTGCTTTTCACCTTTCCCTCACGGTACTCTGCGCTATCGGTCTTTGAAAGTATATAGCCTTACCGGTTAGTACCGGCAGATTCACTCAAGCTATTCATGTCTTGAGCTACTCAAGAGCATTGTGTAAGTTGCATCGGTTTCGCCTACGGGGCCTTCACCCTCTAGGGCGCTGCTTCCCAGCAGCTTCGGCTACCTTTGCAATTTGTAACTTACTGTCCTTATCCCTCGCTTGCGCTCGGGACAGGACGAACAATGTCTTACAACCCCGCGAATTTACCGGACGACTTCTCTTGCGAGGAGTCATCGGGAAAATTCTACGGTTTGGGCTAGATTCGCGTTCGCTCGCCGCTACTGACGAAATTCCTATTGGTCTCTTTTCCTCGTGGTACTGAGATGTTTCACTTCCCACGGTTTACTCCCTGTATTGCTACAGGGTGACAGAAATTTCTTTCTGACGGGTTTCCCCATTCGGACATCTCCGGATCAAAGGTTGCTTGGCACCTCCCCGAAGCGTATCGCCGCCACGCCGCGTCCTTCATCGCCTTTCATAAGCCTAGGCATCCACCATACGCCCTTGTAGTTTCCTCATAGGAAACTTAAGAACCGCAATGATCTGTTGTCTGATTTTTGCTTTCGCAAAAATCACCCTGAGCGTAGTCGAAGGGTTGCTCCGATTACTTCAAGGTTTTGTTTTTGTTTTTACCCTTCGGCTTGCGCCTCAGGATATTTACCTGCCTGCCTCCATACCCACACCCTCCTCCGCTAAAGCTTCGGACGGGCAAGAAAGACCCTCTAAAGGTGGTGCTACGTGACAGAATTCTGTTGTCAATGAGCACGATATTTTGAGTACAAAAAATCCCGCATTTCGCGGGTCCGAGCGCACACGTATGTACGCCTATCTCCGCAGAAGGGTATTTCGTTTGATCAACATATCGATAGAGCCAGTATATAGGAGTCCATTTAGGGTGTCAAACCAAACAAAAAACCCCGCCGTTGCAGGGTTTTTTGGACAACCAGTTGAGAGTGCAATTAGTCGCGCTTTATCTCGTTGCGCACTTTGGAGAGGAAAGAGGACGCTGCCTCCTGTCCGCCCAAACCAAAGGCAAGTCCGAATGCCAGCGAGAGTGCTACCACCACGCCCGTAAAGAGAGGTTGGATGATACCTTGCGCGATTTGGAGCTGCGAGAGAGCTGCAGTGATACCGAAGATCCAGATAGCCCAGCGAGCAACGGTACCGGCAAGACCGGCGGCCGTAATGCCCGCGGCGCGGGCACCTCCCGCAACCACCCCCTGTGCAACCTCGGCGATAACCGCGGTCACGAGGAGGATAAGCACCGCAATGATGACGTTCGGCAAGTAGGATACGACGACCGCCTGCAGGAAGAAGGTTACCGCAGAAAGGTTGAGTATCTGGAGCGCCGCAATAAGGAACACCAAAATGATGAACCACTTGACCAAAGTGCCGAGGAAGGCGCCTGAGTCGAGGTGGTACCCGGCGCGGGACACCACGTCGTCGATACCCGCGCTACGCAGCGCGTGATCAACCTTGATGGCGCGGACTGCTTGCGCTATCACACTGCCGACAAACGAGGCAACAACCCACCCAATAACGAACACAATTACCGCAAACACGAAGTTCGGGATAAACGCGACGACCGCTGAGAGCATTCCGTTGAAGGACTGCTGCAGCACGGTCGCCCAATTTTGCACGATCATATCTAAAAATGATTAATTAATAACTATTAAATCCGACACTCCTATTGTACCAACCGGAGGGGGGCTATAGAACAGACCTGGGGATAGTGGAAAAGGGGTCTCGCGCCCGCACACGGCCCTATTTGAGACCTATATTAAGCCGATCAAATACAATGCGGTGGGGATAGTCCATAACGTCGCGCACCAGTTTGTCGTTCATATTGAGCCGGTAGCCGAAATCGCTTGCCGCAAGCATTGCATATCTGAGCTCGCGGCCTATCTCACTCTCAAACGTGCGCATCTTCGTGCGCAACACGCGCTCTTTGAGACGGTCGGCGACAACGAGCACATCGAGTCGGCCTTCCCAGTCACCGACAAATACCCCCGCCACTACAATGAGTTTGATTGCGCCCGCAGAGCGGATGGTCTCGTAGATGTCTTTGGCGCGCGCGGGAGCGTTGATCAGTAGATTTTGTAACACCGCCACATACTCAAAGTGTTCGTTGACGCTGTAGCGCACACCGCTGCCGCTGCGGGTGGGACTGCGCTTAATAAGCCCTATAGTAGAAAAAAGAGCGAGTTCTTTGTGTGCGGTGCGCTCGGGGACCCGCGAGCGGTAAGCGGCATCCGGCACCGTGTAGGTGTCTTTAGGGTTGAAGAGGAAGAGGCGCAGTAGCTTGAGCCGTGCAGCGCTTCCAAAGAGTTTCTGTAGGGGGTCAGCCATAAGACAAAATCAGCGTAAAGGCATTGTATGCAAACACCGAGTTCTGCGCAACTGCAAAGCAAAAACCCGCCTTGAGGGCGGATTTTTGCTTATGACTGCTACCAACAGTTCGCTCTATTTATTGAACCGTCGGTACGGGGAAAAAGTTACTTCAGCTCTTATCCCTCGTATGCCTCGGGATGTCACTTCTTTAATTAGTCGCAAGCGACTTATTTGAGCTCCACTTTGCCGCCGGCCGCTTCAATAGCCGCCTTGAGCTTGTCTGCGTCCTCCTTCTTCATACCCTCTTTAAGGAGGCCGGGAGCCACGTCTACAAGGTCTTTGGCCTCTTTAAGTCCCAGACCCAGGGCGTCTTTGACCGCCTTGATAACTTGGACCTTTGCCGCGCCCACGTCGGTGAGGTGCGCATTGTAAGAGGACTTCTCCTCGGCTGCTGCCACTGCGGGGCCAGCAACCGCGACCGCCGCGGCCGAGACGCCCCAGTGGGCCTCCAGCGCCTTAACGAGCTCGTGGAGCTCCAAGACCGACATCTTTTCTACCTGGTCTACCAGGCCTTTAAATTTTTCATCCATAAAGTTTCACTATTATTAATTACTGCAAACCGTTTCTATTTTATTTTGTCAGCTCTCGCGTTGAGGACAATGGCGAGTCGCTGACGGGGGCTGTTAATAAGCTGTACAAACTGCGCCCGCAGACCGTCGAGCCCCGGGATAGAGGCAATCGAGATTATCTCGTCTTTGCCTACGTATGCACCGCCGAACATGCCGCCTGCAAAAGCAAGATGCTCACCAAACTTTTTGACAAACACTGCCATCTCGCGCGCCGGTGCAAGTTCGTCGTCACCATACGCGAGTGCTATCTCACCCTCAAGCTCGGGGGCCTGCCCCGAAAAACCGGCGCTCTCGAGCGCGCGGCGCAGGAGGGACTTTTTTGCTACCGTGTAGCCCACTCCCAAGGGACGCAGCGCTTTGCGCATCTCGTTTTGCTCCGCAACAGTGAGCCCTTTAAAGTTGGCAAAGACGAGCGTCTTGGCCGACCGTGCAATGTCGCTCACTTTTGCGACTATCTCTTCTTTTTTCTGCCGTGTAATGGCCATGTAATTTTTAGGGCAATCAAATGCCCTTCTGTCTTTTTTATTTGCCCAAATCCTAAAGGATGTGTGCGTCCAGGGTTGGAGTTCGACCGTCTCGGCAGGCGCTCAACCTTGATTGGCTGGGCATTACATCCCTCGGTTATCCTCGGGAAACCTACTGTCTCTGACCCTATAGCAGAGAGATTACTGCGGTACGGCAAGGTTGTCAACGGGGTTTTGTTGCAGCTGCATCCCGGTCACAATAAGCACTCCGAACGCGGCTCCGAGCATCACCATAAATCCGAACAGAAAATGATAGAAGGTCTTATTAAACACAGCATTATGGTAGCACGGTGAAGGTGCGCGTAACTCCGACGATATTATTTGCCGCATCCGACGCATTGATGATAAAAGAGTGCGCCCCCGAAGAAAGTGTCGAGGAGAAGGGACTCGTGCAGGGTAGGAGTAGGTCGGCATCAAAAGCGCAAACGACGGTCGTGCTCAGTGTATCCACAACCGTAAAGCCAAAAGATGCCGGAGTGCTTGAGGCAATAGAGCCACCCTCCGCGGGTCCGGACGTAATACTTATCACCGGCGCGGTCAGATCTACAACAACCGTGCCTGTTGTCGCCGCACCCGGGTTGTCCACCGCGTCAGTGCTCGACGCGGTCGCTGTATACGAACCTTCAGCGAGCTCCTCTCCCGGTACGAGCACCAAAGACCAGAAACCGGCCGAGGGCGTGAGCGTGTAGTAGGCACCGTTAAAAGAAACTTCTATCGGCTGTCCCGAGTCGGTAGTGGCTCCGGTCAATGTGGGAAGCGCCAGTTTTGTGGTGAGTGCGTCGACAGACACCACGGGGCCGAGCGAGTCTACTATAAACATATGACTTGTGTCGGTACTCATCACTTCTCCGTCTGTGCTTTCCCCTCCGAGAGTCAGAATGCGAAAGACCGCCGGCTCGATGGCGGGGATTACATACCCGATGCAAAATGTTTTTGCATCCGCGTCGGCGCAGTCGCCGACTGTTTGAGATACCCCTTCCACAGCGACCGACGACGATGCCATCTGTGTATTAAAAGTAATCACAATGGTGACAGGCGAGGAGGTAAACGAGCTATAGGTCTCTCCGTCGGAGCTGACGGACACCACCGTGGGCGTAACCGGCGTTGAGGAGGCCGTGGGGGTCGAAGATGTCGCCACCGGGACAACGGGTGTCGGCGTCGTTGGTGTTGCTACCGGTGCAGATGTACCACCACCTCCAAAACCAGGCGACTCTCCTACGGAGTAGAGTGGAGGGATAAGCGGAGTGCTTGGCTGTTGTGTTTCTGCCTCCTGCTGTGTTTTCACCACCGCGACTTCTTCGGATACTTCTTCCGGCGGCAGTTCAGAAACACTCTGCGACTGCGGCTCGGTAGCGAGCGGGGGTGATTTTTTT
>MEWV01000002.1:0-35319 GCA_001775445.1 Candidatus Adlerbacteria bacterium RIFCSPHIGHO2_02_FULL_54_18 | reverse complement strand
ATTTTCTCCAAGCAAATCTTTTAAGTCCTCCTCGCTAACGCTCGAGCCGTATATTTTTTTTACTATATTAAAACTCCCGGGCAAATTCTCCGTCCGCGGTTTTGGCGTAACCGCGGCCGCACCAGACGCAAAAAAAGAACCAACGGCAGCGAGCCCGCTTTTAACTCCACCGACGGCTACGGCGGCTCCCTTAAATCCGGTAACTGCTGCGACTTTCAAACCGATAGCCGCCGGATCAGCCACGGCATACAACGCCTGTTTTGTCTTGTAGCCGAGACCGCCGTCCGGAGGAGTAAAGCATCCTTCCGTCGCGGTACCCTCTTCTGCCGTAAGCCGCGCAAGCCCGTGTTGTATGTCACCGACTATGCGCTCTCCAGCATAGGTTAAATATATGTCTGTAAAAGAGTGTCCGTTGCCCACCGCGGCCCCAAAGTCGAGCTGCGCGTTGGAGGGCAGGGGAGCAAGAGCACCGGCCTTCCTGGCATACTCCTCATACGCTTGGATGATAAAGTCAGTTTTCGAAGTGAGGTAGGCACCGCCGCCTGCAACATAGTTTGCCGGTGTAGCGATGTTGTATACCCCTACCGATTTCTTCGGTTCGCCATTATCCAAGAGGTAGTCGTATATGTTGTTAGTGTACAGCGTCCCCTGGGAGTGCCCTATCAAAAAAACTTTTCTGGTTGTGACCTCAGGGTGGATTTGCAACAAAATAGTATCTCTATCAAAAGTCGAGACAGAAGCCCCAAAACTCTGAGCAACAACCTGGGCCAAGTCCCCCAACCCCGCGAGATGAGAGGGGTTGTACCCTGTTCGAACTATTACTGACTCCGAGTTAAAAGTTTCTCCAAGTTTGAACTGCAACTCGTCTGCACTAGTCCTTGCTTGCTTCTCTGTATTAAAAATTCCATTTACAAAAACAACAGTATACCCACTGGAGGAACATTCCGCCTGGGCAAACAATGGAAATAAAAAGAGAATAATCCCTAATTGGGCAATGTGTCTAAACCTATGTTGCATAGCTCAGTATTAGGAAGACCATAACTGGTAGTAAAGTTATACGCCCTATCCTCTGCATGTTGTCGCTCAGAAGTATTCGTTACCATTTCTTCTACTTCTTCAATCCGGCCCCGGTAGACGCTCAGGTCTTTATTAAATACAGTCTCTCCAATACAAGCAGCTCCGCGAGAAGTCTCTACTGCGGCAGCAATCCAGGTTTCGGTATTATATACGCTAGTCAGCATCAACTGTAAAGCCATCGCATACTGCAACTCCGCTGCGCGGATTTTGGCGGAATTGGGGTATTTTTTAAAGATTGCCAGCTCGACGTCGTCGCGAACGCCGTTGTTGTTTGTGTCGACACCCGCCACCGTCGCATTGTTTTCGGATTCGTCAGGAACCGGCGGCAAGTTTGCCCCCTCTACATCGGCAAGCGTAATGCGCTGCGCATGTATGGCAGCGACCGCCTCGGCCGTCTTCTCCTCGTCAAAAAGCATAAAGGTTCGAAAGCCGACTAAGACGGCATACAAAAACCCAAGCACCATCAACGGCCAACGTACCCACCACCACACAACGCTCAGCGATCTCTTCATATTCTTCAGATTGTACCACCACGGTTACCCTTTTCTATCCACATCCACAATCAAGGACTGTCCTTGATTGAAAGACTGGAGTAATGCTTCCAAGTCATTCTGCGTCGTTAAAAACTCTGGCGCTTGGCTCAAGGATAATAATGCTTTTTCGGGGCGGTCATTGCCAACATAATCAAAAAAACTAGAGTACCGGTAGGAATTTACATATTGCCTAGCCCCATCAAGGTTTTTTAATCCTTGCTCCTCCCAACCAGGTTCAAACAAATCAAGTGAATTCAAGTGCACATAAGCAAATATGTACCGAAAATAAGCTTCATTTCCTATATGCCTGCTCTTGAAACGTCCTTGAAATAAGACTCCACTGTGGTCGTATTTAATATTGAAGTACATAGAGTATGCTGTGGCGAGCTTCCTCATAAACTTGGAAACACCGTCGTCGGCTTTTTGCCTTATCACCAAATGAAAATGGTTAGGCATCAGAGTATAGGAAAAAATATCAACCAAGGATTGGTCGACATCCTCCCCTAAAAGACTAATCAAGGACCGTCCTTGATTTTGCAGGAGATTTCCTAGTTGGACACGCTCCTTAGTGTTTGAAAAAAACAAAAGCACTAAAAAACGGCAGTAGTCTTCCTCGTTTGTAAAAATAGTCTGTTTATGGGCACCTCTGTTGAAGAGGTGGTATGTTTCGCCGTTTATGAAGGGCTTGTCCCTGAGCATTAAACTCAGTTTAGCACAATCAAGGACCGTCCTTGATTGTGCAGGTGGTGCAACGGCATCCTTTGGGGGCGATGTGCTTTTCGAAGTATTCGTCGCCATAGTCGTAGGTTAGTTCTTCCCCGGCTTTGATGCGGCGCAGGGCGGAGATGAACACGCGGCCCTTCGGGCCGCTCGCTTCGCAGTTTGGTTTGCACGAGTGGTTGATGAAACGCGCCTTATTGGAAGGGATGTTGCCATTAATCATCGAATTTTTGCCAACCCAAAAAAGATATTTACCAGAATCACTGTATTGCTCGGCTTTACCCACGAGGCGACCCGTGTACTTTATAATGCATGCACTTTTAGGTATGAACTCTTCGGTAAAGAGCCCGTTACCGGTTTTTGAGCGCCTTACCCGCAAGGCATAGTTACCCACCGTATATTTTGATTTACATTTAGCCATAGGTACCTAAAATAAATATCCAGGACGATCCTGGATATTTATTTTATCACTTAAATCCGGTTGTTGGCTATTTTGCCGCTGCTCGCGTCTTGGGTCCGAAGTAGCCCACCGCAGGCGTGATGCCCATCGCTTTTTGGAACTTGATGAGCGCCGCTTTGGTGGCACCGCCGAACTTACTCGTCTCGTTGCCCGGTGAGCCGGGACCTGAAGACGAAACAACGTAGCCATGCGTGTTGAGGTAGACCTGCAGGGCTTTGACGTCCGCGCCACTCATGCCGAGCTCAAGATTGCGGACGAAGGCGCTGACCGAGGAACCAGTTCCCGTGCTCGCCTGACCATAGAGCGCCGCACGGACATTGGCTATAGTCGCCGCATCGGCATCAAACGATGCCAAGAGCGAAAGGATAGCCTCAACCTGAACAGAGGAGAGTCCCGAGACAGGGTTTGAGGGCGTTGGTGTCGAAGCAGGAGTGGACGCGGGTGTAGAGGGCGCCGACGAACCCCCGCCGCCACCCCCGCCGCCGATGAGACTTGGAGAACCCCCGCCGCCGGAGGAAGTAGAGCTGGTTGTCAAAGGACATGCAGTAGAGGAGGGTGTAACGGTAATGGTCGCGGTGACCGAGGCGGTGTAGGTAAACGAGGAGGTAGAGGAGGTACATGTTGTCGTCACCGACACCACCGGCTCCGTGGAGATGCTCATGACCTTTTGAGACGCGGCTGTAACGGTGAGCGTGGAGCCCGAAAGAACATTAACGGAGAAGTTGGTTGAGTTTACGGTAAGCGTCTCCATTGTGGCGCTTGAACTTGTTATGTTCATCGTCACTCCATTGACGCTCAGTACCGTATCGGTAGTAAGTGTAACGTCGTCATACGCCGCGAACGCGAGCGAGGGAAGCAAGAGCGCAATGACTATCCCTGTTCGGGTAAGTAACTTTTTCATAATGATGAATCGTTACAAACCCTAGAGGACAGCCCAGAAGTTGAGTGATGTTGGGCCCTCCAGACCGCCAGCGGTGGTGGTGCCGAGACCTGTGTTGAAGATTCGCACTTCAATAGCGTCGGTTGAAGATGTCGCGGATTGAATTACGAACATTGAGGGCAAAGACGAGGTTGATTGTACGAACACCTTGTAAGAAGTGGTAATGCCGGTCGCCGACGCGCAGGTAAACTGTTTGGTGGTCGTGGCAGTGTGTGCCGCCGCCGCTATGGTGCAATAGCCGGAAATTATGCCAGTGTGGCGCGTGCCGGTCTGACCGACCTTAAGACCTGTTGCGGTCGTGGAGGAGAGCATACCCGCCCCGCCGACATTTAACGCCTGAACGGTCGAGGAACCAACCACGTTAAGTGTGTCGTTTGCCAAAAGAGCGCCGCCGACGTTGAGCGCCTGAACAGTGGAGGAGCTGGTGATGGCCAGTGTACCGTCTGTGGCAATATTGGTGCTGATAGTGGTGGCCGCGCCGACAAGCACCGCGCCCAAAGTTACGCCGCCGAGAACCGAGAGTACGGAGAGTACAATATGCCGCACTGTGCCACGCAGAGAAAATTTCATAAATAATGCAAAACTATAAAATACTAGTAAAGAGACCTGCCCCTATAACGCCTCTAAGTATACGCTTCTAATAGCACCTAGCTAAGACGGGGTGTGGATAACTAAGCGTTATCTAGGGAGTTTTGAGTTTAGCCGCTTGGTCGTAGTAGAACTTCGCTTTTAGAGGGTCCTTGAGGAAGTTTTGGTACAAATCTCCTAGGTTGTTGTACGCAATGGGGCTCGTGGGCCAGGCCTTGGTTGCGTAGAGCCAGATGGCTTCGGCCCCGCGATAATCGCCGCCTATCTTATAGAGTATGGCGAGGTCAAGCCACGCGTTGAAGTTGTATGGGTCCTTGGCAAGCAGTTTTTTATTCTCCTCAAAGTGAGCCACTATGGCCGCCCTGGCCTCGGCCGAAAGGTCGGCGCTTATGATGACTGGCCTGATAGTGGGCGGCGGAGTCTCAATCTCAACCTCCTCTACGGTGTAGTCGCCGGTAGCCCCTATCCCGCCGATTGTCGGAGTGCTGGTTGCCGTTTGGCCGCCCGGAGCAGGCAACGGGCTACGAGTGGCGTAATAATATACTCCCGCGCCAAGAAGCGCGGCGATTCCTATACCTACAGCAAGATTACGTTGGATTTCAGTCATAAACGACAGTATACCTATAGACGCTCGAGATGTAAAAAGCATACACACAAACAAAAAACCTCCCCGAAGGGAGGTTTTTTGTTGCTTAGTGTTGTCGCCGCTAAGCGTAACCTATTGTCTCTAGGTTAGATGCCTCGGGACTTGATGAGTCCGCCCGAGGGGAAGCCCGGAAGACCGAAGCCGTTGCTCCAATCCGGATCGTTGTAACTGGACGACGTGGTGGACTGACCCGACCAGACGAAGTTGTCGTTACCGAGAGCCGAGGAGGTGGCCACGCTCGAGGTGGAGACGTTGAACCCTGTGGGGATCTCTGCAGAGCCCGTTGGGTATGCCGCGTCGCCAAGGAACGTGGTCACTATAGAGTCGCCGGTGTCTGCGCCCGTAACGGTGCCGCGGAGCTCGAAGTACCGAGTCTGACCAGCCGGTACGACTACCGGAGTGGAGGCAGGCTCGATAACGAACTGGTTGCCGTTGATGTGCGCATCGGTGCTGGAGCCAATCTGACCGCTGGTACCCTGTCCCGAGATGGACGAGGAGTAAGAAGAGTCAGAGTAAGCGTAGAGCCCGATGGTCGTAACCGTTACACCCGTGGTCGTAGAGACCTTGAACTCGAAGTGGAAGATGCTGACCGGGTTAGCCGCGTTAGCGGTAACCTTGAAGCGCATCAAGCGCCCGTCGGCAACTCCTGTCGAGTCAAGCGTATCAAGCGCCAGAGTCGGATAGGACTTGAAGAGGCGTACGCCTGCGACATTGCCCGAGGCAGTAGCCGCGCTGATGGTTGTACCCGAGGACTGTCCACTCGTCTCTGCGTTGAGCGGGTCAATCTTGACGCTATCGCCGATACCGCCTGGGAAGCTCGTGCCAATGTTGGCCAAGTCCGCCTTGACGGTGATAAGCGTGTCTACGTCTTTAGCAAGAGCGAGAGGCGTGGAGAGCGTTGAAGTCGCCGTCGTTGTTGCCGTACCGCCGGTGAAGGTCGCCGTACCGATGAGGGAGCCCGCACTGCTGTAGAGGTAGACCTGGAGGAGGTCGGAAGTACCGCTGTTGGTGCTGCCGCCGGCGCCGTTGGAGTTAGCCGCGCCGCTCGTTGTGAGGGTCAACCCAAGTTTGTTGAGGGTAAGTGCCTCGTTGGTCGGACGGAGCTTGATGACTCCCATAACTACTCCGGTCGTACCTGCCGCCACCGGAGTGTAGGAAGGAGACGAAGAGTCAACCGAGAGCGTAAGGGAACCGGAAGCAAGAGTCATCGTACCGCCGGAGCTTGCTGTTTCAGTCACGGCGATGTTGACGCCTGAAGTTTCGCCGGTCGCGGTGATTGCCGAGCCGGAGACGCTCCAGATGTGCGTACCGGTTGAGCCAGCCGCGACGTTGCACTTGATGTCGAGCGAGACAACCGTGCCCTTCGGGATGACAAGCGTGTTGTCAAAGCTGAAGGTCGTGTCAGAGCCCGATGCCGCCAGGGACGGTACGTTGCCGCCCGAGTTGAGCTGGGTTGAACCGTTGAAGAGCCGGCAGGAACTGAGGTTCCCGATAGTGCCGGTCTGCGTCAGGATGATTGAAGACATGCGGACGTCTTCGCCCGACTGCGACGCGTTGAGCTGAACGCGGCCGAGTATTACATCTTGCACGCCCGCGACGATGTTCTGCGAGGACGGAGAGGTGGACATCACTACAGTGAGTGCCGCCGCCTTAACTGTCATCGTGTTCATGTCGAAGGTGCCCGTCGAGATGGTGATTGTGTTGCCGGAAGTCTGCCCGGTAACGCCGCTCCAGCTTGAGGGGACCGTGGTAACAACAACCGTTGAGTTGTTGGTTACGCTGGAGTTGATCTTACCCTTGATGGTGTAGACATGGCGTCCAACCGGGAAGGTAATCGTGTCGGTGAAGGTTACCGTACAGCCAGTGGTGCAGGTAGCCGCTTCATCAACTGGACCAGCGACGACGACGCCGTTCTGGTCAACGATTGAGATGCTGGTTATCACGCCCGCGCCGGTGAAGCCGGAGCTGGTTGCGATAGTGATGGGAAGCGAAGTTACCGAGACCGCCTCACCTTTGAAGTCGGTGGCAAACCCGCCGAGCGGCTGGTTGCTGATGTTAGTCGCAATATTTTGCGCCTGAACCTCATTGGCCTTGCCGATGGTGGTTACCGTGCCTGCGTTGATGGTCGTGACATAGCCGGTGAACCACGGAGTAGCGGTGCCCGAAGGAGCGACACCATAACCGTAGGTCTGGCCGACAAAGTAGACATCCGTCACTTTGTCGATGTCGAGATCAACCGTGCGGGAAGCAGAGTTGGAACCAATGAGATCAACTTTGTTGTACAGGTCTATCGAGTTTCCTTTGACGATCAAGAGACCGCCGGGGAATATTGTCGTGTAGTACTTGCCGTCGGAGGAGAGAGTCGTGGGGTAGCTGACGCCGTTAACGACGCTCACCACGTTGGCGATGTCGGAAGCAGACGCGGTGCCTACCTGACGCCACCGAACGCTGTAGAGTTTTAGATCCTCGGCCGACCCGGCAGTAAACCGGAGGCCGGAGACGCGGACATCAACATCGCCGATGTTCTTGCTCTGCGCCGCGCCTGGGTCAAACGACGAGGTCGTCGTGGAGACCGAGCCGAGCGTCAAGGTTGTGTTGATGGTGTGGGACGCGCCCGTGATGGGGAGCGAGCCAGAGACCGTCGCCGAAGTGTTGATGGCAACAACCTGGAGCGAAACTACCTGGCCGGCATCTGCGCCGCCTGCGTCGGTCTGGATGTTGCCCGCAACCGTAAAGGTCATCGACTGGCCCGCACCGATGGTGAAGGTGTCGCCGATGTTGACCTGGTGGTTGGAGTTGAGGGTCTTGCTAGTACCTACCTGGAGACCGTTTTGGTCAAGGAGAACGATACCGCTGAAGTTCGCGTCAACGCCGAGGCCAGTGCGCTGGACCGTCACGCTGTTGACCGTCACTGCCGCACCGGAGTTATTGGTGAGGGTGAAGGTGGTGAACGGAACGCGCGAGGCGCTCACAACTGCGAGCGAGTTTACTGGCTGCGCACCCGCGCTGACGGTTATCGCACCGCCTGTCGTGCCGGTGCCGGTTCCGGTACCCGTACCAGTTCCTGTGCCGGTTCCAGTGCCAGTGCCGCCGCAAACAGCTGCGATAGCTGCGCGCGTAGCAGGACCGACGATGCCTATGGCGCTGACGCCATTAGCAGACTGGAACTTGACGACAGCCGCCTTGGTGAGGCCGCCGAAGTATGTAGACTCGTTTCCAGGAGAGCCCGCACCTGCGGACGCAACCTGTGTGGTTGCGCTGCCGTTGAGGAACACCTGGAGAGCTTTAACGTCTGCGCCGTCGCTACCCATCTGGAGCGAGCGAGAGAGCGCGGGACAAGCGCCGCCGGTGCCGGAGCCGCCGGTACCTGGGGTTGCCTGGCCATTGAGGGCCGCTGTTACGTTTGCGATAGTCGCTGCATCAGCGCCAAAAGACGCGAGGAGCGAAGTGATCGACTGGATCTGCGTCTGCGTAAGACCTGCGGCCTGTGCCGGAGCGATAGCTACTGCGCCCATGAGAGCGAGAGCAACTGCAACGCCGGTTACGAGAGCAACCAATCGGAGTGAACTGTTGGTAATTGTCATACCGATAATACTTTCTAATTAATCTGGAGAACTAATAAACTTACTTGTAATCGATGAGTAAAAGCACATGCACAATTATCTACCTGCCCAAAACGGGCGTTGGTAGCACAGGGAAGAATGGGAGTTACAGCCGTCTATTTCGTAGAGGGATAAGGAGTGCGGAAGTATGCAGTTGTCAACGAGCATGCCGAGTGGTCGCCAGCACCTATTATATGAGAGGTACCGCACAACCCGCAAAAATTCCCTGTGGACAACGCAAATCGCCCGCGCTGGGCGGGTTGCTACCTTGTACTAAGGGTGAGTTAAATATATACAAAGGGAGGGTAATAGGCAATAGCCCACAAGGGGATAACAATCTATGCACTTCAGACGGGCATATACACGCTCCAGCGGCGCTCTCCTACCTTGCGGACAAGTCCTTGGTTGATCAGGGCAGCAAGCTCTCTTTGTATGGTCTTTTCGCTACAATCCCTTATAACAAGGGCTATTTCCTTAATGGAGAGTTGTTTTTTCTTACGGACAAGTTCAAGTATCAAGGACATTCTTTCGGACTGTCCTTTACTTTGTCCTTTTGTCTTATTGTCTCTACTCTCCTCCTGCGCGTGGGGGGGTCTCGGTAGAAACATCGCCGTACTCTCCAGTTGTGGTACGGAAAAGTCCTCGGCAGAAACAAAAGGGGAGGGATTACTACCCCGCACCAGACGCTCCGCCACAGTTTCATATTCATGCACTAATACCTGAGTATTTTGCTCATTTAAGCATCCACGTGCACCAAGCAAGCGCACCGCGCTAAGGAGTCCAAACACATCGGCCAACACGAGCGGTGCATCTACCTCGCCGCCAGCCAAATGCGCTATGCTCCCCGGCAGAAGCCCTGCTCTGCGGGCTACATCGTCAATGTCATTCTGATCTTCGCCTGCTACTCCCCGCCCCAAAAATGAGAGCGCACGGGCCAACTTTTCTGCCTTAAGATAGCAAAAATACCAATCAATGCGTCCTTTAAAAAGGATGGATTCTAAAGCGAATTCATGGAATTTTTTGCTGTTGTCCGGCATAGGTATGTCTTTTAAAATGTCTTTGATTGTCTCTTATTTGTAAAGGAAATGTATCGGACACTTTGTGTCTTTGAGTATACCTCACTCTGAAAATTTGCAAGCACCTCGCCCGCGAGCCGCACACAGTGCGATTAGCGTGATAAAATGACATACGTGGCACACAAGAACAACAAGAAAGAAGGGGGGCACCTGTCGGGCGCCGTACCACGAGATACATGGCGCGCAATAATCGTCGTACTGTTTATTGTGGCGGGGCTCTTTTTAGTATTGGCGGCTTTCGATGCGGCAGGGATAGCTGGGTCGGACACCTACCGTCTTTTTGTAGCGCTCCTTGGTATGGGATACTTCCTCTTACCTCTCCTGTTGTTTGTACTCGCCGGCAACGCCCTGCGCGCCGAGCAGAGCGGATTTACCCCTATAAAACTTATTGCGAGTGGGCTTTTTTTTGTTTCAGGACTCGGATTTATACAAGTGGCCTCGGGACGAGGGGGACTCCTGGGGGGAGTTATCGCCAACCCCGCGGTCAAGTATCTCGATGTGTACGCGGCGCTCATCGTACTCGGCGGCCTCTCTCTCATTTCGCTCTTGCTCTTGCTTGAGGGTCGTATATCGCTTGAGCCGCTCTACGCGCTAAAGCGCGGTATACACACACTCCTTGCGAGGATGCGCGGAGTTCCTGTCGAAACGGGGCCAAAAATCGGCGGTTTTGCACTCGATGCCGAAGAAACGGAAACGGTCGCGGCAGCGGAGCCCTTCGATGACTCCAAAGGGAAGGAATCTGCACGGGCTCCCGCAGCATCGAAGAGCTCCGGTATGCCGATGCAAACGCTCAAGTCGCTGCTTGGCACTTATACTCCACCGCCGCTCTCGCTCCTCGAGCGCGACCGCGGGCGGCCTGGGGTGGGCGACATAAAAGGAAACGCCAACATCATTAAGCGGACACTGCAAAACTTTGGCATTACGGTGGAGTTGGATGAAATTTCGATAGGACCCTCCGTAACGCGCTATGCGGTCAAACCAGCCGAAGGAGTGCGCCTGCAGAAAATTTTGACCCTGCAAAAAAATCTTGAACTCGCTCTCTCGGCCTCCTCCGTCCGCATAGAGGCACCTATCCCGGGCAAGTCGCTGGTCGGCATCGAGGTGCCTAACTCCACCAAAGTGACCGTGGGTCTCGGCGCAATGCTCGACACGCCAGATTTTGCCGACTCGCACAAACCCTTGCTTGTCGGCCTCGGGCGCAACATCGCAGGAGGAGCGCTGTTTGCCAATATCGCCAAAATGCCGCACGCGCTCATTGCGGGAGCCACCGGCTCGGGCAAGTCGGTCGCGATACACACTATCATCAACTCTCTTATATACCGCTGCGGACCGTCGCAACTGCGGTTTATTTTTATCGACCCAAAGCGTGTCGAGCTTACGCTCTACCGCTCGCTGCCGCATCTCTTGACCCCCGTGATTACCGACGCAAAGAAGGCCATCGCGGCTCTGCGCTGGGCCGGCAAAGAAATGGAGCGCCGCTACAACCTGCTTGAGGGCACCCGGGTCCGCGATGTCGAGTCGTATCACCAAAACGTGCTCGCACCCGCGCTCGAGCGGATAAAAAAGAAAGGCGTGCCTGAGGCGGGCGAGCCGGTGCCGGAAGCAATGCCTTACATAGTGATAGTCATCGACGAACTCGCCGATATTATGTCGAGCTACCCGAGAGAGCTCGAGGCCGCGGTGGTGCGACTGGCACAGATGTCGCGCGCGGTCGGCATCCACCTTATACTCTCGACCCAGCGCCCCTCGGTAAACGTCATCACCGGGCTCATCAAGGCCAACATCCCTGCGCGCATTGCCTTGCAGGTGGCGAGCCAAATAGACAGCCGCACTATCCTCGACCAGGGCGGCGCCGAGACCCTGCTGGGTGCCGGCGACATGCTCTACCTGTCTGCCGATATGAACAAACCCGTGCGTCTGCAGAGCGCTTTTATAAGCGAGGGGGAGGTCAAGCAAGTGGTCGACTTTATAGCCAAACACAACGAGCCGGAACTACCGATTGAAATTACGCCTCCGCAAAGAGGGGAGGACGGCGTGGGGCTTGGGAGCTCGGCCGACAGTGGCAGCAGATTTGGTGACGAAGACGATATAGACGACGACCTGTACGAAGCCGCGCGGGCGGCAGTGCTGGAGGCAGGGAAGGCCTCCACGAGCTATTTGCAGCGCAAGCTGCGGGTGGGCTACGCGCGGGCGGCTCGTCTGGTCGATATTTTGGAGGAGCGCGGCGTCATCGGCCCCGGCGACGGAGCAAAACCGCGCGACATTTTGGAAAAGCCGACAAGCTCCCCCGCCCGTCAAAACGAAGAAACGCTCTAAAAAGTTATCCACACCCGAGATTTATTTGGTACACTCTGCCGTATATGAAGAAAGTTTTTTTTCTGCTCGCGGCGGCGACTATCGTCTTGTACGGCTTATTCGAGGCGCGTAAGCTCTTGGAGGGGCCGGATATCACTTTTGAGTCCCCCCTCGATGGCTCGGCGACCTCAACCGTAGCGGTCACCGTGGTGGGGACGGCTCAAAATATTTCTTTTTTGACTATAAATGATGCCCCGTCTTATACCGACGAACGGGGTAAATTTGTGTACCGCTTCTCCCCGCCTGCAGGGTATACTGTGGTCACCGTGGCGGCCGTGGACCGGTTTGGCCGCCGCGCGAGCAAGTCTATTACTTTTAACGTAGTAACCTACTGCATCGAAAACTATGGCGTTTAAAAAAGAAAAGAAGGAGGTTCCGGCAAAGACGGTTGCATCGCGCGAAAGCAAGGACAACGCTGCAATAGATGCGGCAATCCGCGCCATTAAAACAAAATTCGGCGACGAGGCCATCATGATGCTGGGCGCCGCACCGCGGGTTGACGTTGACGTCGTGCCCTCCGGCTCTATCGGGCTTGATTGGGCGCTCGGCATCGGTGGCTACCCGCGCGGGCGCATCTTGGAGATTTATGGCCCCGAGTCCTCCGGCAAGACGACGCTCACACTCCACGCCATCGCTGAAGCACAAAAAAAGGGCGGCGTGTGCGCATTTATAGACGCCGAGCATGCGCTTGACCCGGAGTACGCAAAAAAAATCGGCGTCAAAATCGACCAGCTTCTCGTCTCGCAACCCGACACTGGCGAGCAGGCGCTTGAGATTGTGGAAGGCCTCGTGCGCTCGGGCAAGGTGGACATTATCGTCATTGACTCGGTGGCCGCACTCACTCCAAAAGACGAAATTGAGGGAGACATGGGCTCCTACCAGGTCGGCAAGCATGCCCGGCTTATGTCACAAGCTTTGCGCAAACTCACGGCAATAGTTTCTAAATCAAAAACCATCGTCATCTTCATCAACCAAATCCGGATGCAAATCGGCGTGATGTTTGGCAACCCCGAGACAACAACCGGTGGCAAGGCGCTCAAATTTTACACTTCTGTGCGGCTCGATATCCGCCGCATTGCGCAGATTAAAAAAGGCGAGGAGGTGGTGGGAGGCCGGCACCGGGTCAAGGTGGTCAAAAACAAAGTGGCGGCACCCTTCCGTACCACGGAGTTCGACCTTATGTACAACGAGGGCATCTCGACCGAGGGCGAGCTCCTTGCGCTCGGCGAGAAGCTCGGTATCGTCACAAAGAGCGGCACCTCATACGGCTTCGGTGAAGAAAAGCTGGGACGCGGCTACGATGCCTCCCGCACTTTCTTGCGCGAAAACAAAAAAATAGCCGCCGAGCTTCTGAAAGAAATACGCAAAACCCTATCGCAGAGCGGCACCGGCAAAGCCGCGGCGGCAGATAAAGAAGACGCTCCGGAGGAGGAATAAACTGGTTAGAGTTTGTAATCACTCCTAACTTTTTGATGCAGCTTCTCTGCGTTCCCGTGTGAAAGTAAACCCAGATACGATTGGACTATGGAGCTCTCTTCTTCCAACCCATGGGTACGTCGCAACATCCTCTGTTTGGAGCTGGTGCGTAGCACGCGATGGTCGGCAAAGTGCACCCAGCCGAGGAAATCCACACCGGAGGCAAATGTCTTGATGAACACCTTGTCGGGATGTAGCTCTAGTTTTAATCTACCTTGTAGAAATACTAGCGATTTTCGGAGTGCTTGTTCCAGCTCTTGCTTGTTGTGCGACAACAACACAAAGTCGTCCGCGTACCGGGCGTAGTACTCGACCTTAAGTTTATGCTTAACGTACTGGTCGAACTCGTTCATGTAGACATTTACTAAAAGCTGGCTCGTGAGGTTTCCTAATGGCAAACCTTTACGCATACACTTGTATTCTCCGACCGGAGAGTAGTGGTATATGTTGTTTTTTATCCTACAACAGGAACAGAAGCTACTGACCACCTCGCGCAAAAGATTGAAAATATTTTGTTCTGGTATGGAACGTTCCAATATCGCAAAGAGAATTTGATGGTCTATTGAGGCAAAAAACTTGCGGATGTCGCATTTGAGTACCCACGCTGTACGGGTGTGATTTTTGGAAACTTGATAGGCAAAGTGCCGGAATTGATTCATAGCTTTATGCGTGCCCTTCCCTATTCGGCAAGAATATGAGTCAGCAACAAACGTTCGGTCAAAAAACGGATAAAGTTGCTGGTAGAGCGCGTGGTGGAGCAGGCGGTCGCGGACACTCGCTTTGTGAATATCGCGGGGCTTGGGGTCGGAGATTTTGAAGTGATGGTAGCCATCGTGGCAGTAGGTCAGACCTACTAGGTCGCGGTGGAGCAACAAGATGTTATGTATTAGGTCCGCCTGAAATTCCTGCACATCTTGCTTCTTCTTTTTTCCCCTCAAAAACTCCTTCCACGCTTCGAGCAAATTCTCGACAGAAATGATATCGTCATACGTATGAGCGAAAATCTTTCTTTGACGACCCCCCCCGCAGGGATTTTTTGCCGGTTATTGAGCATACGAAGAAAGTTTACACCTTATGGCTACCCATCCGCCGCAACATGGCACGCGATGAGCGGTTTGGCATAGGCAAGCGGATTGACGACACTTTTTTGAATGCTCTCGAACAGTTGCGGGAAGCATCCTATGCGTCAGGAAACGGAAAAATAGCCTTGCTAGGAAAAGTTTTACAAAATACGGACTTACTGCGGTTCTTTCTCCAACTAGCGTGGGAATGTACCTTACTCGAACAAAAACATTATATTTTGCTTGCGACAGACGTTGAGAGCGTGGGGAAAATGGTCGGCGGTTGGCGCAAAGGCCTGCTATCGAAAACTCCGTCCCGAGAAAAATAAATCAGGGGGCGGAGAAAGAAAAGAGTGGCGAGACATGACCTGGTTGCCGTCGTTCCACCTGTTCGGGTTCTCGACCGAGTTGGCCTCGACGTTCCAGCCGCCATTGTCGGCGTTCCAGTTGGCGTTGACCGCCCAGAGTCGTATCGTGCGCCGCGCCATCCGTTCCACTACCCATCGAATACTCTCCGGGCTGTATCGTATACAGGACCTATAAGTCCCAGAGCGCCGCGCACCGATTCTTTATCTTTTTTGAACTTCCGCATGCGCGCTCCCGTAAGATTTCTCCGACAGAATTCCGGCCGTACGGATAGCCCGAGGCGCTGCGCGGAATCTTTTACAACGCCACGCCAGAGCGTTCCTCTTCTTTACTATATCAAAAATAAAAAGACCCTCTACTCCCCTGCACCAAAGGTGCAAAGTTACAGAGGGTCAAAGGGTCTTAGGTTCAAAGCCGAAGCTAAGTACCTAAGGTCGAAAGAATCAGCGAGACATGACCTGGTAGCCGTCGTCCCACCCGCTCGGGTACTCGACCGAGCTGGCCTCGACGTTCCAGCCGCTGCGGCCGGCGCTCCAGTGGGCGTAGACCGCCCAGAGGTTGCCCTCGTCGTCGCGGATGTAGGCGATGTTCGCCCAGCCGTTGGTGAGCAATGGCCCGGACTCGCCCTTCCCTTGCTTCGAGAGCAGAGCGAAGAACTGACCCAGCGTGATCTCGCACTTGTCGGCGAGTTCCGTGATGATCGGGGCGTCGAGCGACCCTTCGAGCAGCTTGTGGACCTTGATCTTAGTGGCTTCCGAAGCGCCTTCTTCCTTGCGGCCGAAGTGCTTCTTGAAGCTGTCGCCGAGATAGTAGATCCGCGTAGCCGCCTTCTTGGTGTCGACCTTGAAGTTGTCGGCGGCCGTGAAGCTCTCGATCGCGGCGACGCTGGTCGTCGTCACGAACTGCAGGAGCTTCTTGACCTGAGCGGTCATGACGATGTCTCCTTGGTTGCTCGGCTATACCGGAATGGTTCTGCCGCAGCGGAAAGAGCCCCTAAAGACGCTTTTCGCTACGGCTGAATAGCTGATTCCCTATCAATGAACTAACGTAAATTATATACCACAAATAAGGGTTTTCTGCAACTTAATATGAAAGTGTACGAGGTGAGAAAGTGCTGCGGACGAAGTCGAGGAGTAACGAGAAGCCCACAAATATAAGCACCGAGAGAGCGATTTGGACCGGCAGATGGGTGTTCAGTACTGCCGAGAGAACAAACTGCAACGAGTGTTGCAGCCCAACCTGCGAGAAATTCTCCCACACGCGGGCGACCCATACCAGCTGAGCGAGCCCATAGAGCGAGAGCGCACAGACGTAGAGTTTGAGCGCAGTGGCACTTACCAACTGACGGGTAGCATATATCACTCCCACCCCAGCCATCACCTGTTGTTCTATCTTGCTTTGCATATACCTTGTAACTAGCTCTTAGTAGTAATAGTTTCGTAGATTTTTTTGAATTCTTTTTTAGCGCGATGCACCCGGGTTTTAACCGCCCCAACCGAAAGCCCTTCTTGTGCGGCTATCTCTTCCTGCGTCTTCCCCTCTATAAAAAAGAGTGAGAGCGCACGGGCCATGGAGCTCGGCATACGGGAGAGCACCGAGGCAACGAGGTCTTGCAGTTCCCGCTTTTCAAACTGCCGCAGCTGCTTGTCGGGGATAAGCGCCCAGATTTCTTCATCCAATCCAAACTCGGAGAGCCCGCGTCGCTTGTGGCGCGCATAGTGCGTGAGAGCGGTGTTGATGAGTATGCGGTAGCCCCACGAAGAAAACTGCGCCCCTTCCTGCTTTTTAAACTTCTCTGCATTGAGATAAATTTTAGTAAAGCACTCCTGCACTATATCCTCTGCCGCCTCCTGCTCGCGCACAATAGAGCGCGCCTTGCGCAGGAACGGCTCTTCGTACTTGCGCACAAGAAAAGCAAAGAGCGACGGGTGTTTGACCGATGCCGCAAGAACCTCTTCGTCGCCCATCCCCTCCCCCTTCTCCTCTAGTGAGAGGTATTCCATGCCAACACTGTATATCATTGGTGTTTCAATTGCTATGATCTAGCGAAGCAAGCAAAAGAAAGCTTGCTTTCTATTTGTCGCGAGCGACGGTCATATCATTTTGATATAACGGCAATTTTAGGTAGAATGTTTCAGTCCATGGCAATGCTCGAATATAATGAGATTTTGAAAGGAAAAGTGATCCTGCTCGACGGACAGCCGTACGAAGTGCTCGACGCACATGTCTTTCGCAAACAACAGCGCAAGCCGGTCAACCAGACCAAGTTGCGACACATTATCACCGGCAAGGTAACCGAGCAGGCGTTCCACGTGTCGGAAAAGGTCTCCGAGGCCGACCTCTCGACCAAGAGCGTAAAGTATCTCTACACCAACAAAGGCGAACGATGGTTTTGTGCCGAACAAAACCCCGCAGACCGTTTTATGCTATCCGAGGAGACAATCGGAACAGGTGCGCAGTTTATGAAGCCCACTATGATAGTAGAAGCATTGGTGTTTGATGACAAGATTATAGGGATCAAAATTCCAATAAAAATGGAGCTCACTGTCACCGAGGCCCCGCCCGCGGTCAAAGGCAACACCGCGCAGGGCGGGTCAAAATCTATAACGCTCGAAACCGGCGCGACACTCAACGCTCCCCTCTTTATCAACGAGGGAGACACCGTCCGCATAAACACCGAAACCGGCGAGTACGTCGAAAGAGTGGACAAGCGTTAGCGAGACAAAACAAGTTTTGTGGAGCCTCTACCGAACAATATACGGAAGGAGCGCCATAAAACGCGCGCGTTTGACCGCTTCGGCCAGGGCGCGCTGGTTGGAGGCATTGAGTCCTGTGCGCCGACGCGGCATAATCTTGCCGTGCGGATTGAGAAATTTTTTAAGCATCTCTATATCCTTATAGTCGATATGCTGAAATTGTGCTACGTACTCTTTTTTCATAAATTTTAGAACGGTATATCGTCAGGGTTAATATCTTCCGCCGGATAGTCGATTGCGTCTTCTTTGGCCGCGGATGCTGCCGCCGGCGCCGACTCCGCTCCGCGAGGCGCCGCTCCTTGCCCGGCAGCACGGGGACCAAATTGCACCACTTCGGCGATAATTTCGGTTTTATATTGTTTGCCCTTCTCCCCCTCCCAACTCCGTGTTTTGAGCCGCCCCTCTATGTAGGCGCTGCTCCCCTTTTTGAGATAGAGGCCGCAGAGCTCAGCGAGCTTGCCAAAGGTGACGACGTTATGAAACTCCACCTCTTCTTGCTTGGTGCCATCGGGTTTTTTGTATACTCGGTTGGTCGCGATCCCAAAGCTGCATACTTGCCCGCCGCTCGGCAGCGCACGGACCTCCGGGTCGCGGGTTAGGTTGCCAAACACCATTGCTTTGTTGAGATACATATAGTTTTAAGTATACCGCTAGCCCGTAAGCGCTTCTATCGACTTATCAAGCTCCTCCTCAGAGACCTCGACGGCCACCTCTTTTTGTGCGGCGGGCTTTTCTATCACTTTGCCCTCAAGCCGATCGGAGCTAAAGACCGTGCGTTGTTTGTGCTGGGTGATGTCCTCGCGCACCGTCCCGATGATGAGCACGCGCATAACCTCGCGGATGCCCTGCACCCCTTTTTCTATCGCAGAGAGATGCTCGCGCTCAGTGGCAAATTTGATGACACCGAAGTAGCTCTCGGTATACTTTTCGCGGGCTCCTGCCTGCGCGCGCTCTATCCGGTACGCAAGCGTCATCTTTTGAGGAAAACTTTCTGAAATTATTTCTGCATCGCCGAGGAGAGCGCGGACACGGTCGAGAACGGCCGGGACCCCTTCCTCTCCTACGGTGGGCACGATATGAAAGCCGATCTCGTAGACCGGTGTTATGTCTTTTGGCGCTTGGGATGACCCTTCTACTTCGGCACGAGCCTCAGTATCAGGATGCGCTGTTTCTGCCATACCCGAGTACCTTACCAGAGTAGGGTTATTTATGCAATATTAAAGACCTTTTGTGCATTCGCTACGGCGCGCTCGGAAACCTCCTCCAACCCCAAGCCCTTCAGCCCGGCGATTTTGCGCGCGACATGCTCAACATATACTGGCTCGTTGCGCTTGCCGCGATGCGGCACGGGTGCCGCAAAGGGAGCGTCGGTTTCTATAAGCATCTTTTCAAGCGGGCAGAGACGTATAGAGTCATCGTACATATCCGTAAACGTAATGGGTCCGGGGAACGAAAGATAGCAGCCCAAATCGAGATACTTTTGCGCCAACTCGGCCGACCCGGTAAAAAAGTGCATAACCACCGGCACTTTATTGAGCAAGGTCGAACCTTGCTCAGAGGCGAGTATGTCAAACATGTCCTCGTGTGCGTCGCGACAATGGACGACAAGGGCCTTGTGGAGTTTTTGGGCGAGCACAATTTGTTTTACGAATTTTTCTTTTTGTTCATCCGACTTTTCAGAACGAAAGTAATCCAAACCGCACTCCCCTATTGCTACCACTTTTGGATCTTTTGCCAACTCCTCAAATTTTGCACTATCAAACTCCTCGGCATGATTGGGGTGCGAGCCGACGCTTGCCCACAAAAAGTCGTGGTTGGCGGCCAGCTCAATCCCCGCCCTGCTCATCTCGTAATCGGTCCCCACGACAATAGCTCCCATCCCCGCCCCTTGCATGCGCGCCAAAACCTCTGCCCTATCGGCATCATATTGCGGCATCTGCAGGTGGCAATGCGAGTCAAAAAGTTTCATACTCCAAAGTCAGACATCGGATGTCTGACTTATTCTTTGCGGGGGAAGAGATTTTCAGGTTTTTTGTTCGTCATAATAGCGTCGATTATTTTTTTGCTCGTCTGCGGCATAATCGGCTCGAGCATTTGGTCGATGCAGGCGAGCTCTACGACGAGCTCGATAATTATTCCTCTCCCTTTTTCCTCATCTTCCTTTACTACCTTAAACGGCGCCATCTCGGTAATTTTTTGGTCGAGCGCTTGGATACGGCCCCACACATGGTCGGCGGCTTTATTAATTTCAAAACGTTCAAACGCATCAGTATACTCTTTAGGAAACGGCTTATACTCCAGTTCAACTGGCGCGCTTAAATGAGTTTGTGCAAGCTGCATAATGCGGGCGACCAGGTTGCCGAGCCCGTTTGCCAAATCGGCATTATAGGCGTCTTTGAAGTGCTCGCGAGTTATGTCTCCGTCCTCAAATGGCGAGATGTGCCGAGCCAAAAAGTAGCGCACCGCGTCGGTGCCGTACTCTTGCAGGAGTTCTTGCGGGTCGATGATGTTCCCCAGCGTCTTACTCATCTTGCGTCCACCGGAGAGTATCATGGCATGCACCAGAATGCTTTTGGGCAATGGCTCCCCCGCCGAAAGAAGCATCGCGGGCCACATAGCCGCATGAAAACGTAAAATATCTTTTCCTATAATATGCACATTGGCGGGCCAAAATGTTTTATAGAGCGTCTCATCCTGTCCATAACCAAGCGCCGTAATGTAGTTGCTGAGCGCGTCGCACCACACATACATAACCTGTGTAGTATCCCCCGGCACCGGGATTCCGACTGACATAGGAGTACGCGGGCGCGAGAAGCTTACATCTTGCAATCCTTCGGCAAGCAACGAAAGAATTTCATGCCGGCGCGACTCCGGTATAATGCAAAGTTCGCCTGATTCGATTTTGGTTTTAATGGTCTGCGTATATTTTGAGAGCTTAAAAAAATAGTTCTCTTCTTGTATGCGCTCAGGTGCGGTTCCGTGATCGGGGCATGCGCCGTCGACCAGGTCTTTTTCGGTGATAAACGCCTCGTGGCCCACACAGTAGAGGCCTTCGTACTGCTTTTTGTACAAGTCACCCGCCGCATCCAGTTTTTTCCATAAAGCAACTGCGCCTGGCCAATGAACCTTTTCATCGCTCGTGCGAATAAATTGGTCATACGAAATATTGAGCTGTTTAAAGAGATTCTCAAAACCCTCAACCTTGTCGTCCAAAAATTGCTGTGGGGTTACTCCTGCATCTGCCGCAGCCGACAATATTTTTTGAGTGTTTTCATCCGAACCCGTCAGAAAGTACGTAGTATCCCCTACTAACCGATGGTAGCGTGCAATAACGTCAGTCAGGGTCGTTACATACGCATGCCCCAAATGCAAATTTGCATTTGGATAAAAGATAGGTGTCGTTACGTAAAAATTCTTTTCAGCCATTACTGTCTGACACTACTCGTCTTCGTCATCACCTGCAAGCCCGGCCTTGGTGAGAGCGCGGGTCTTTTCCTTGTCGATATCGGAAACAAATTCCTGTATCGCCGCGGCGATGGGGACCGAAAGCAGTATTCCCAAAAAGCCGGCAAGTTTGGCTCCTACGATAAGAGCGAGTATGACCAGAAGCGGTGGCACGCCGACCACCTTTTTTACCACCACGGGATAGATAAGATGAGCTTCAAACTGCTGTACCACTATGTAGAGCCCGGCAACGAGCAGGAGTGCGGTAAGACCACCGTCGGAAAAAGCGATTGCAAGCGCCGGTATGGCCGCGAGTATCTGACCGAAGACAGGAATGAGTTCAAAGAGCCCTGCGATAACCGCAAGCAAAAGCGCGTTCGGAATGCCTAAAATAGTAAGCCCTAAATATAAAAGTATCCCCACGATAGCGCCAAGCATCAGCTGCCCCTGCATCCACTTGCCTATCTTTTCTTGAGAGCGCTTCCAAAGATGCAGCACGTAGGTCTGCTCCTTGATAGGCGTCACCACGCGCAAAAAGTCGTCCACGCCCGTCTCCTGCACCGAAAAGTAGAAGGAAAAGACAACAATAAGGACAAAAGAGGCCAAACCGCCAAAGAAGGCAGAGACGGTGGTAAAGACCCCGCCCGTGGTGTCGGCAAGCGTCGTGGATATGTTGCGCAAGAGGTCGGCCGAGGATATTTGGTCGCCGACATTGCCCCACGGCAAGAGGCCGTGCGTCGCCTCATTGAGGTTGAACCCCGAGAGAGTTTCAGGCAGGCGCGAAAGAAAGTCGGCCGCGTCGCCAAGCAACGGCGGAACAAATACAAGCAGGATGCTAAGAAAGACGCTTGCCATGAGCACATATATGAGTATGACTGCGAGTATACGATGGACGCGCCAGCGGGTAATAAAACGTATTGCCGGCTCCATCGCCGAGGCGATAACGACCGCGGTCACCACAATGAGTACAATGTCGCGCAACACCCACAAAAGAGCGGCGAGCGTCAAAAAGAGGAGCGTGGTGATGATGCTCCCCGAGGTGATGTGGACGTTTATGTCTTTAAGTTTTTCCATAGAGTAGTGGAGAGATCTGCAGCGGAGACGCGCTCCTGCTCTCCCGTGTCCCTGTCCCGAATTGTAACAGTATTATCCTCGAGTGTCTGAAAATCGATGGTGATGCAGTAGGGTGTGCCTATCTCGTCTTGGCGGCGGTAGCGTTTGCCCACGTTGCCGTTGTCGTCCCACATAATCTGCGGAATGTCTTTTTTAAGCTCCGTATAAATCTCGCGCGCTTTATTTACGAGCTCGGGTTTGTTCTTAAGCAGGGGAAAAACCGCGGCTTTAATTGGAGCAACTGACGGCTTAAATTTTAGATACACACGAGTCTCGCCGCCGAGAGTGTCTTCTGTGTACGCAGAGACAAGTACCGCGAGGAACGTGCGCTCAACGCCGAATGACGGCTCAATGACGTGCGGCGTAAACTTTTTGTTGGTATCGGGGTCCTGATATTTTAGTTCGACAGTCGAAGCTTTTTCGTGCGCAGAGAGGTCAAAGTCGGTGCGATACGCCAAACCGCACAATTCCTTGCGCCCAAACGGGAAGTCAAACTCAAAGTCGATGGTGCGCTTGCTGTAGTGCGCGCGCTCGCCGTCCAGCACCTCGAGTTCATGCACAGATTTTTTTGCAATACCGACCATTTCCATAAATTCATGTACACCCCTCCTCCATTCTTCAAACTTTTGTTCCCACTCCTCGGGGCGAACAAAGTACTCTATCTCCATTTGTTCAAGCTCGCGCACGCGGAAGATAAAATCGCGCGGCGCTATCTCATTGCGGAAAGCCTTCCCTATTTGGCCGATGCCGAACGGCAATTTAGGATGAAAAGAGTCCACAACGTTTTTAAAATTTACAAAAATGCCGCCCGCAGTCTCCGGCCGCAGATAAACGGTAGCTGCATCCTCTCCTGCTCCTGCGGAAGTTTTGAACATCGTGTTAAATAATTTGCCACTCGCGAGTGGGTCGGCAAAACCAGACACATGTCCGCTCGCTTCCCACACGCCGGGGTTCATCAAAATCGCGGCATTTATTTTATATATATCCTCACGGTCGTATAAAAACTTCTTCCACCAACAATTTTTGATATTGTCCACAAGTTCAGCCCCGAGCGGGCCATAGTCCCACGTGCCAGCGAGCCCGCCGTAAATTTCGGACCCTTGGTAGACAAACCCGCGGCGTTTGCATAGCGACACTATTTTTTCCATCACCCTTTCGTGGTCAGCCATAATCACCAAAATAGCACGACTTCGCTTTTTGTGCCCGCTTTAACGGGGAGCGACAACCTCCATTCCGTTTACAAAACCCGGTTCAGAAAGGCGCGTCGTGGGCGCCTCGGCGCTCGCCGAAATGCCCACCTGGGCAAAGCGGTCCGTGCCCGCAAGAACGGCAGTGCCGGTGAGCGCAGGCACCTCGCCCACCTGGGAGGAGCTCGGAGTAAGAGCAACTTGAAATGTCCCTTGCAGCGCCGCCGAGGTATAGCCCGCACCTGCCGTTATGTCGCCTATAGTCCAGCGCACCGTACGGCTCGCACTATCGTAGACGATATTGGTGCCACCAGCGGCGGCCACAAAACTCACGTAAGACGGTAGTACCACCGAGACACTCGCGTTCCCTATGGCGTTGGAGGAATTGCGGATACTCCAGAGTATCGCGTAGGAGGTAGTCGACTCCGCGCGCGGAGGCAGTATCCCCGGATTATTAAAAGACCCGGTGTTATGGAGCGCGGTGGCGGCAAGCGACACCGCCGAGGAAAGCACCACTTGTGTCTTTGCGCTCGAAGTCACCTCCTCGGGGACTCCGCTCTCTCCGGAGCGCGTGCCCCTGACCGAAAGCGAGAGGTCGACGGTGGGGTTTTGATAAACGGTGCCGCCCGCTCCAGGCACCAGCGTTGCAAAGGAAAACGAGAGCGTTCCTGTTCCGCCCGGCGGCACCAGCGCAAGCGAGGGGTCCTGCGCCGAGGTCCACACAATTGTTGAGTCGCCCGACTGATAGAAGCCGCTGCTCGATTTAATGGATGCCGTGTCTATTACGGGCCCCGCCAGATGCAAACGTAGTTCCACGTTGCCGACCGAGTCGGCGAGATTATTCTGCCACGTGACAGTGCCCTGCAGAGTTTTTCCCGCGGCGACGGATATTTTCTCGCCTGTCTTGCTGTCTACGGATATCGAACCGGTAATGAAAGGCCGGTGGACGGTGACGCTTGCCGGCACCGAAAGGAACGGAACATCCACTTTTGCCCCGGTGCGGTCCTTGCTGCTCCCCGCAATAAAACGAAAGACCTTTTCATCACCGTCTTGACCATCGACGCGACCGGTCACTTTGATTACCCTCGTTGAACCCGGACTCATAGTACCTATCCGCCAGAGGGTCGAGCCGGCATCGGCGCGCGGACTGGTGCTGTCTACAGAAAAGCCGAACGGATAATGTGCCTGGACAAGCACGTCGTCAACCGGCGTTTGCGAGTTGCTCTGAACAGTTACGATAAATGAGAACGCCTGCCCTGCGATTATTTCTGACGGCGCGTCGACCGAGACCGAGACCGGCGAGGAGCCGAGCGTGAGCTCCGTATTGACGTCTTTGGTAAAAACAGCGACACTGCCCTCTACACTGTACTGAAGCGTTGCACGGATGGTCTGCGTCGAACCCTCCGCGCCGTAAAAGAGTGCCGCGCTCGTGAGTTTTGTCTGCCGGCCGGAGGCGAGCGTACCCACCGAGATACGCTCCTGCGTGAGGGCCTTTTGAGGGTTCTTCGGATCGCGTGTCCCTTGCGGATAGGTGATGATGAGGTCGGCCAGTTGCAGCTGGGCCGGATTGCGGTTGGTGATAATAAACTGAAGGTCGGCCTGCGTCCCGCCGTTTATAAGCGGAGGTGCCACAATTTGCAGGTCTATGTTTTGCGAGGAAACATAATTTCCCCCGGTAAAAAAGAAGACCGTCGCACCCACCGCCGCTATCGCAAAAAAGGCGGCTGACCCTATTAAAAACTTGGTGGAAAAAGACATCTTCGCCCCCGCCGGCATCGCATAGAAAGCCGACTTAGGGCCGCGCAGCAGTGACCCGCCCTCCCACACGGGCGGCGCGTAGGCGTCGCTTTGCTCAAGCGGAGCGCGGATGTCTTGTGCAATTCCCTCCTGCCCGCGCGAGTAGAGCTTGTCCTTAAGCTGCTCTACCTCGCTCTTATCCTCGTGCATCCCTACAGTATACTAGAGCCCCGAGGCCTGCAGGGACTCGTTGATGGTGCGGATAAGGAGCGCGCGGGATTCCAGTGCTTTGGCAGAGAGCTCAACACTGAACTCCCCGTCCACAAAGGGCTCAAGCGCCGGAGTGTGCGGCAAATAGCCGAGTCGCGAGAGAATCCTTAGCACCAACACCACCTCCGTTGCATTCGGATGCTCGCTAAAAACGAGCGCGCGGAGGCCTTCCATAACCGTCGCATAAAGAGCAGAGGCCTCCTCGCCTTGTACGAGCCGGAGCAGGAGGCGTGTCACCCGCCCTGCCGCCGCGCGGCGCACTGCATCGGCGGACAACAACTCACGAGACACGCTGTCGGCACCGGTTAGCCGCCATCCGTTTTTCCCCTGCACAAAAGAGTATCTTCCACATGAGAGCGTTTCGAGCCCGTAGCGCAGTTTGGAGTCCTCCCTCCGCGCGCTTACTGCTTTGGCGCGCAGAAGCCCGAGCTCTTCGGTCAGCACCAACACCAGCACATTGGCCTCGCCTACTCCGTGCTTGCCGAGCACTATCCCCTCGGTGATATGTTTTTGATGCATGGCGGCTATAGTCGCTCAAAGACCGTTTCTTCGGATTGTTTTGTTTCAAGCGACAAAAGACCGGTTGCCTCTATGAGCACCTCTCTATGCGCGCGGATAAACTCCGCATCAGGTGTTTGTATGAGTAGGCCGGGGCGGTCGCTTACCGAAAGTTTTGAGGTCTTGCGCCATTCCTGTATCGCGCGAACCCACTCGCGCACTGTCCCCTCTTCTTTAAGCTCTGGCGTAAGAGCGGTATCGAGAGTGTCTTCTTTTAGTCCGGGGGTATAGATTATTTTTTTTACATTAATTTCATCAAGCAAAATCGGCATAAGCGTTTCGGAAACTTGTGTCGAGATCTCAAATGCCTCCAAGGGCTGGCGCACTTTTATGCCAGAGTGTTCGCGCAACTGCAACCCTTTGGAGGCCAGTGTACGTACGACCGCCATGTTCCTCAAAAGATCTCCGTCGACGATACCCGCCTCGGGCCACGCCGAGAGGTGTACGCTCTCGGGGTCGCCCTCTTCTTTGACACTACGGTAGAGAGCGTCGGAAAAAAACGGCATCACTGGAGCCGTCACCTGCGCCAAGGTAAAGAGCACGTACCGGAGCGTGGCCAGCGCATCGGTCTTGTCCTCGCCGCCGTTTTTGAACCGCTCTCGGGAGCGCCGCACATACCATACCGAAAGGTCATCGATAAACTCCGCCATCGGACGGGAGGCGGCATCAAGAGAGTAGAACTCGAAGCCGGTAAATACCGCCTGCACCACCTCTCCCAGTCGCCCAACAATCCAACGGTCAAGCGTGTGTGTGCTGGCGCTACTGCGCCTTGTCCCGTCGGCATACAGGTCATAAAAACTGCGCACATTGTCGAGGCGCATCAGTAGTTTTTTACTCACATCGTCTACCCCTTTTTCCTGAAAGCGTAGATCCTCGCCCTTGATTGCCGGGGAGGAAAGCAGATAGTAGCGCAGGGCATCGGCGCCGTACTTCTCCACTATATCCATTGGGTCGGGATAGTTTTTAAGCCGCTTGCTCATTTTTTGCCCGTCGGAGGCGAGTATAAGCCCGGTGGTTATAACGTTTTTATACGGCGCGCGGCCGAAGAGCCCCACTCCGAGCACGATGAGCGAGTAGAACCATCCCCGTGTCTGGTCCAGCGCCTCGGCGATAAAGTCCGCCGGATACCCCCTGCTCCCCCACCCGAAGAAACGTTTAGGATTAAAAGCGTCCTTTTTAAACGGATAATGAGCGCTCGCGAACGGCATCGAGCCGGACTCAAACCAGCAGTCAAATACCTCCGGAACGCGCTTCCAGTCGCCGGTCGGAAGGTCGTCGATATAAGGGCGGTGCAGGTCGAGCTCGTAGTCGCGATTATGCGGGTAGGGAGTAAAAGGAATCTCGCACACCTCGGCAGTGCGCAGCATATTCTTTTCGACAAAGACCTTTGTATTCGATCGGTGTCGCGCTACTTGCTGCAGTACCCATAGAGGGTTGCCGTGGGACACCACAAGAATATTTTTTCCGACATATCGGCGTTCAATATCGAACAAAAAATCTCCCATGCGACGGCGCACCGCGAGCATATCTGGCTGCTCGTTATACTCATGTAATCGCTCGTCTATCATAAGCACTGCTTGCGACAAACCCAATTCGTTACGGACAAGTTCGGCTGTCTCGCGCGTACGCAAAAATGGCGAAGAAACAATAAGGTCTATGTTCTCGCGCCGGAGTTCTGTCGCCGTATGTATCACCTCTCCCCTCCCCTTTTCGGTGAGATGATTCGCGGGATCGCCATTTGGATCGAGAGTATTTGTAGCATTGTGTGCCGCCTCGCCGTGACGCATCATAAAGTAGCGGTTGCCGCTGCGGCGCGCCATACTGAGAACATCGAGCACCGAGCCCGCGACCCTTGTCTCTTTTGTTTTAGTGTTGCGCCAGACAGGGAGCGGCGCGCCCCAGTAGCGGCTGCGCGATATGGCCCAGTCGGGCGCGCTTGCAATGCTGTTGTGGAAGCGCCCCGTGCCGACATGCTCGGGCACCCACCCGACCGCAGCGTTTTCACTCAAAAGTTTTGATTTAAGCGCAGAGACCTTTACAAACCAAGAGGTAGCCGCCCAATTGAGGAGCGGGGTGTCACAGCGCCAGCAATGCGGATAGCTGTGCTTTATCTTTTCTTCTTTAAACAGCACTCCCCGCTCTTTAAGCAGCGCGGCGACCTTTTCGTCCGTCTCGCGCGGATTCCCCTTCGGCTTTACCGACATGCTGGCAAAATCGGTAACTTTTTGAACAAACTTTCCCTCATCGGTCACGTGCCTCACAAGCGGAACGGCGTTCTTTTGTGCAAGCGCCAGGTCATCGGCGCCGAACGCAGGCGCAATGTGCACCACCCCGGTGCCATCCTCCATCGTCACAAAGTCCCCCGCGTACACTCTCCATATATTTTTATTCTTGGCAAACTCGTCTGTAAAATAGGAAAACGGGGGAAGATATTTTTTGCCCGCAAGTTCTTTTCCGACTATCTCTCCCACCACCTCGACAGTGCCGCCAAACACGGCAGCCGCGCGCGCCTTCGCCACAATAAAAAACTCGTCTCTTACCTTTACTTTTACGTATAGCGCGTCTGCTTTTACTGCCGCTGCAGCATTGCCCGGTAAGGTCCACGCGGTCGTGGTCCACACAAGCAAAGAGGTGTTCAACTCATCAACCAGCGGAAGTTTAACCGTCACCGCGATATCATCGATATCTTTGTACCCTTGCGCCACCTCGAAGTTGGAGAGAGTCGTGCCGCATCGCGGACACAAGTACATCGACTTAAAACCCTCGTAAATAAGCCCTTTATTAAAAAGTGTCTTAAACGCCCACCACACCGACTCGGTGTAGCTCGGGTCCATGGTCTTGTAGTCATCGTCCATGTCGACCCAGCGCCCCAGCCGCGGGATTATTTTCCTCCAGCCGGCCACGTCTTTCATAATAGAGACGCGCGCCGCTTCGTTGAACTTTTCTATCCCGTACTGCTCAATGTCGCGCTTCGACTTGATGCCGAGCTCTTTTTCTACCAGGTTCTCCACCGGCAATCCGTGACAATCCCACCCCCACTGCCGACGTACGCGATAACCCCGCATCGTGCGGTAGCGCGCAATTGCGTCTTTGATTGCGCTCTGCAGGAGGTGTCCGTAGTGCGGCAGACCCGAGGCAAACGGCGGCCCGTCATAAAAAACATAGTCGCCTCGGGGCGCGGGCTTCTCTAGCGATTTTTCAAATATGAGTTCTTTATTCCAGAAATCTAGAATCTCTTCCTCTCGTTTTGACAGGTCGGACATAAAGGTATTTTATCATTTACATCTCCTCGGGGGTCGGAATGCCGAGGAGGTTGAGGCCTTGGGAGAGAGTGCGTTCTACAACTTTAACCAAGCTGAGTGTATAACCAGCTATTGTGCCATCAACAATTACGCGCTCTGCGGCATACCAACTATTAAATTCCGCAGCGAGCTCAGTCAGAAAAGTTGTTAGGTGGTGCGGCTCAAGCTCGCGCGCAGCGCGTTCGACTACTTCTGGATAATGAATGAGTATGCGCTCCAAAGTTTTGCTCTGCGGAGTAATAAATTGAGTTACCGTAGCTCCAGAAGCTTTTCTCAATAATGCTCTAGCGCGCACCAGGGCGTACTGCAGGTACGGCCCCGAGTCGCCCTCCAGCGAGAGTGACCGCTCCGGATCAAAAATAATATCCTTGCCGCTCCCCGACTTGAGCACCGTATACTTTATAGCACCCACCGCCACGTCTTCCCTTCCCCGCGCAGCTACGGTCAGGTCGGCAAGCAGCGATTCTCCCGTAATGACGTTGCCCAAGCGCGAGGACATCTTTCCGTTAGTGAGTTTTAAAAAGCCATTCGAAATATGTTGCAAATTCTTACCTGCCGTCCGGTCAGGAAAGATTTTCTTTATCGCATCAAACACCACTGCAAAAAAGTCTTTCTGCTCGCCACCCGTCACGGTCAAAGATGTGTCGAAGTCCGGATACGCCTTGCTTTTCAAATCAAACAGTCCGACCTCTTTTGCCTCATAGGTCGGCAGCCCGCGCGAGTTGAGAAACACCCGCGTGTGCGCTCCACGGTACACTACCGCGCCCTCACTTTCTTCAAAAACTGTTCCTATACTCTCGCGTACGATGCCGGCCCCAAGCAATCCGGACTCGCTCTCAAAAAATTCTTTATCAAACGTAGTGCCGAGTGTTTTGCAGAGCTCGGATAAATGCTTCCGTGACGTTGCTACCCCTTCCGTCCGCAGCTCGCTCCATTTTGGGTTTGAGTTTTCGTACAGCGCGGTGTTTATTTCGTCAATCTGTACCTTAGCCGATCCGTCTTCGTACGCCGCATGGCCAGTTTTATACGCTTCGCCCAGCGCCACGATGTCGGAGGGGTCTCCTTTTGTCTGCGTAAGCCCCCATACGCCCTTGGCAACCGTGAGCCCTATATCGGAAGGGTAATTAACCCGCTTGACGTCAGCGCCACTCTTCTCGAGCAGACGCGCAATCGACTCGCCCAAAATATTCCCAATCAAGTTGCCGATGTGGAGCGGCTTAAAGAGGTTGGGGCTTGTATACTCGACCATAATCGTTTTGCCCGCGTATTGCTGGGGGATTTTTTGTTCGGCTGGAATCAGTGCCTCGCGGGAGAGGTAGAAGTTGATGAACTTTCCGGCTACCTCTATCTGTTCAACCCCTTCCACCTTGAGCTTTTCTGCCAGTGCTTTAGGGTCTGTTTTTGTCACAAGTGCCGCATTGGTGTAGTAGTCACCGTGAGCAACCGAGTCCGCGCGCGCCACTACAAAGGGCACGTCACCCACGACCGCTCGTATCTGCTCTTCTATGCGTTCGCGAATCATGCGTTTCAGCGTAGCACTTAGAGAGTCGTTTGGGAAAGCGCCGGGGTGGTAGACGCCCACACTGCCACAAAGCCGACTCGGCCTATCAAAGCGCCGCTCGCTGTCTCTACGTTGCAGCGCCACTCGCCCGGAGTAAGCGCCGATTTCGTGCTGAAACCCCGATACCCTTCCGCCCGCCCCCCTTGGATAGGAAAGGGTACTTTTGAGCGCTGCTCCCACTCGCCCGTCGCGTTTTTATACTCCCACACATGGTAGATAGGTGTCTGTAGGTCAGCGGGCGCAAACACCGCGGAGAAACACGCCGCCGTGCCGCTCGCCGATGTATACCGCTCGCTACTACTGCGCCAAAACTGATACCACGGCGCGGGCTCATAGAGTGCAAGATAAGTGCCGTCGGCGCGCTTAAGCACCGAGTGATAGACATCTATATCGCGCAGCGAGAGCGGCACAGGCGGGATTACATTGAGAAAGTAGAGGAGGTTAAAAACACAGAAGATGCCTCCGATAATAAACGAAACCTCCTTGAGCTTGCCCGTATCGCTCCCGCGAAAGACGGCAAAAAAGAGCAGTATTAAAAATCCCGAGATTGCCATGATGCTGATGATGCCGCTTAGAAAAAAGGTGAGTATCCCGAGCGAGTGGGTGATAAAAATAGGCACCGCGACAAGCGCATAGCTCAACATCAAAAAGTAATACACTCCGATGTTGAAGCGCAGCAGCGAGTAGCGGCTGCGAAAGTACTCGTTACCGAACACTATCAATACAAGAATTCCTATAAAGACGGCGCTTCCTGTCAATGTCCCGCTGTGCCCGTAGAGCACAAGCAGGTTTGAAGCAAGACCACCGAAACAAAACTGCAGCATAAGGAGCAAAAACAGAGGTGTCGCGTCATCGGGGCGTCGGCGCGCGCGGAGGTTGAGGATGATAATGAACGCGCCCGCTAAAAAGAGGTAGGAGAGCAGGAGCAGGTTATTAAAGATGCTGTCCGGTCGGTCGGCCACCCACAGGTCAAAAAGGAAGCCCACGACCAAAGCGCCGACACCAATATGATGCTCGTACCGCTCCCAAAAATGAAAAATGCTGTGCCACAATGCCCTCATAGGGCTATTCTACCCTTTTTATACAAACGAGTCGGGGACAGGAAACTTGAGGCAGAGCGTGCGGATCTCCTCGCGGATTGCAGAGAGCTTCTGCTCGTCGGTTCTGTTTTTGAGCGCTTCGAGCATCAACTCGGCGATGCGCTTGCACTCCCCCTCTTTAAACCCGCGGGTGGTGGCAGCTGGCGTACCAAAGCGTATACCCGAAGGGTCCATAGGACCGCGCACGTCATCGGCAATCGCATTTTTATTGAGCGTGATACCAACGCGGTCGAGCAATACCTCGGCTTCTTTGCCCGGGATACCGAGCGAGCCAAAAACGTCAGCGAGGATAAGGTGGTTACTCGTGCCCCCGCCGAGCATCCGCACTCCTCCCTGTCGAAAGACCTCCTCCATCGCCTTGGCATTTTTGAGTATCTGCACAGCATATAGTTTAAAAGACGGATGCATGGCCTCTCCAAAAGCAACCGCCTTGGCCGCGATAACGTGCATCATCGGCCCGCCTTGGAGGCCGGGAAAGACGGCTTTGTTTATCCGCTTGGCGATATCCTCCGACTCGCGCGTGAGAATGAGCCCGCCACGCGGACCGCGCAGAGTTTTGTGCGTCGTCGAGGTCATCACGTCGAAGCCGTAGTCGAAGGGGTTTTTTACTGCTCCGCCGGCAATAAGCCCCGCGATATGCGCGACATCAATAACGCTGTACGCGCCGACCTGCCGCGCAATGTCGACAAACTTTTGATAGTCGAGCTCGCGACTGTAGGCCGAAAAGCCGGCGAGCACGATTTTTGGCTTATGCTCCTTGGCTACGCGCAACATCTCCTCATAGTCGATTTCGCTGGTGTCTGGGTCCTTCATCTTGTAGCGCACAAAATTAAAGAACTTAGTGATATAGGTCACCGGATGTCCATGGGTGAGGTGCCCGCCATGGGAGAGATCCATCCCGAGTACAGTATCGCCGGGGTTCAACAAAGCCATATAGGTGGCGATATTGGCGTTGGAGCCGCTGTGCGCCTGGACGTTGGCAAACGCCGCGCCAAAGAGTTTTTTGGCCCGCTCGATAGCGAGCGTCTCTACCGCGTCGGTAAATTCCTGCCCGCCGTAGTAGCGCTTGCCCGGGTACCCCTCGGAGTATTTGTTGGTCAAGACCGAGCCCTGCGCCTCGCGCACCGCGCGGCTGACATAATTTTCCGAAGGGATAAGCTCCAGCCCCTCCTGCTCGCGCACCTCCTCGCCAGCAAGAGCGTCAAAAACTTCTTTGTCCTGTTTTTTTATAGAGTCGTAGAAATTCATAGTGTTATAAAACAGAGCGCACCGCGGCATACACATCGGTCCGCACTTCCTCTTTTGTACGTGATGCGTCAATAATTTTTGCTTGCGGAAGCGTCTTCCCTATAGTGAGGAAGGCCTGCCGTATGCGTTCGTGCGAGTCATTCGACATACTTTCCATTGTATCGAGGATCTTTCCCATAGAACGCTGACGCTCCTTACCCATACTAAGCGGCACGTCGAGAATGATAGCGAGAGTCAGCGGACAACCCTTAAAAATCTTTTCTAGTGCGGAGTCAACAAGCGGCTTCCAGTCGAACTGCTCCCGACCGTATATTTGATACGCCAAAAAAGAAATCCACGAGCGGTTGGATATAACGTGCTTGCCCGCAGCGCGCGCGGGCTTTATCACCTCTTCAACATGCTGCGCTCTGTCGGCCAAAAATAAAAAAAGTTCTGTTGGGAGAGAGACATCGCCTTTTGAGCCGTGGAGAAGCATTTCACGTAGTTCAGCCCCAAGCGCCGTACCACCCGGCTCGCGAGTATATACAAAATCTCCCTCAGGAAATGTTTCTTTTAGGAAGGCGATATGGGTATCCTTCCCCGCTCCGTCACCCCCCTCTATTACAATATATGCGCCGTTTTTGTCCATAGATTATGTACGCTTAGTATATGCTATAGTTCCACAGACAAAAACTATGGCATTCTCCGACAAAAAAATCCTCGACGCAATGAAAGAGGGATCAATTGTGATAAGCCCTTTTAGGCGCGCAAACTTGGCCACCTCCTCCTACGATGTTACACTCGGCGAGTGGTTTTTCCCCGAACAGACGCCTAAACATTTTGAGAATCTGTACAATGTGTACGACAAAAAGCATATCGAGCGTGTGTGGGGTACTAAAGCCAAGCACGCCAAGCCGGCAAAAGAGATCCTGGCTAAATATAAATTCGAATATGACGGCATTTCGCCGAACGATAAAATAATTTTACTTGCTCCGGGAGAAACCGTGCTTGGCCACACACAGGAGTTTATCGGCGGGCGCGGCCATATCACCACTATGATGAAAGCGCGCTCCTCTCTTGGGCGCAGCTTCATCGAGGTGTGTAAGTGCGCCGGCTGGGGCGATGTGGGCTACATTAACCGATGGACAATGGAGATAACCAACAACTCGACCCACTATTACATCCCACTGGTGGTCGGGCGGCGCATCGCGCAGATTATATTTTTTGAAACAGGGCCTATACTGGCGGGCGACTATGGCAAGGGGGGTAAGTATCAAAGCGGCGGCTCGGTGGCGCAGCTCAAAAAACGCTGGAAGCCGATCGATATGCTCCCCCGCCTGTACCTTGACCGCGACATAAAGAAACAGTAGTGCGAAATAAGAAGTTAAGAAAAAAAGACCATGAAAATCTACAACGACGTACTCCGCAAAATTATGAACGAAGGTGTCGACCGGGTGGGCCGTAACGCGACCACCCGCGCCCTGTTTGCGATACAGATGCGCTTCAAGATGAGTGAGGGCTTCCCCGCAGTCACTACAAAGAAGCTCGCGTTCAAAGCGGTTAAGAGCGAGTTGCTCTGGTTCCTCGAAGGGAGCAGCGACGACAACCGACTCAAAGAGCTCAATGGCTCCGAGCGAACGATATGGACAGACAATGCCGAGGCCCCTTATTGGAAACCAAAGGCAAAGTTCGACGGCGACCTTGGCCGCATCTACGGCGTACAGTGGCGCAAGTGGCGCTCTGTCGACGGCCGCATCGTAGACCAGATTAAGGATGCGGTAGAAAAGATAAAGAAAAGTCCGTCCGACCGACGTATCATTGTCACTGCGTGGAACCCGGGTGAGATAGACCAAATGGGGCTGCCGCCATGCCACATGCTCTTTCAGTTCTTCGTGGCAAACGGCAAACTCTCGCTCCACATGGTCCAGCGTAGTTGCGACATGTTCCTTGGCGTACCATTTAATATCGCCTCATACTCGCTCCTGCTCCACATGATGGCGCAAGTGACGGACACGGTTGCCGATGAATGTGTCTTGACACTGAACGATGCGCACATTTACCACGAGCACTTCGATGCGGTCAAAGAACAACTCTCACGCGAGCCGATACGGCTCTGCAGTATTTCACTCACTACTGAGGTAAAAGATATCGACGGCTTCAAAAT
>MEWV01000001.1:12146-12274 GCA_001775445.1 Candidatus Adlerbacteria bacterium RIFCSPHIGHO2_02_FULL_54_18 | reverse complement strand
TGATACAGTTGGCACGCCGCACAAAACTATGACCGCACTCAAAAACAGAAAGTGTACCCCTTGCGAGGGCGGGGTGGCGCCTCTCAGCGAGGGAGAGGCCCGCACAATGATGCGCGAACTGGAGCCGG
>MEWV01000001.1:0-12130 GCA_001775445.1 Candidatus Adlerbacteria bacterium RIFCSPHIGHO2_02_FULL_54_18 | reverse complement strand
CGGCGGCAACATGCTTGCGTGCACTTTTACTTTTGAAAACTTTGTAAAAACGATGGAGTATGTAAACAAGGTTGCCAAGCTGGCTGAGCAGGAGGGACACCACCCCGACTTTTCCATTTCGTATAACACACTCTCGCTGGAGCTCATGACCCACTCAATAGACGGCCTCTCCGAAAACGACTTTATCCTTGCGAGTAAGATAGATGAGATAGAGTAGAAAAAGATTGAATTGTGGACCCGACCGGGATCGAACCGGTTACCTCCTCATTGCAAATGAGGCGCTCTACCAAGTGAGCTACGGGCCCGTGTAATATTACTGTATCCTTTTTTGATTAAAATAAAAAGTACTACTTTAAAATTAAAAATTTTGGGGTAGGATAACTCCTGCGCACCCTTAGCTCAGTTGGTAGAGCACGCCCTTCACACGGGCGGGGTCGAAGGTTCGAGTCCTTCAGGGTGTACCAGATAAGACGGGAGGCGAGGCCTCCCGTCTTCTATGTTGTAATATATCTTCGGACGTGACATAGTACGCCTCCATAGTTCTTTGGAGGACGAGATGAACCAGATTGCGAAGAAAGTGCTGGAAGGCGAAGTGCTTCCGCCTGCAAAGTGGAGGATCGAAGGATATGACACGTTCGAGGGCGGAGAGGACGCTTTCTACCCGCTCGACGGCGAGTACGACACCGAAGCGGAAGTCCGTGCAGCAGCTCAACGCCAGCTCGACAGACTCGAAAAAGAGCAACCGAGCGAATCGTCGGGCGGTCAGGGCGACCTCGGTATTCAAGACCAAGTCTTCATCGTCGACCCCGAGGGTCGGCGCATGAGATTCACGGGAGGGATGTGATGGCTGAAGCCGTACCCCGCGAAGTCTGTCTGGAAATACTGAGTCGAACGGCACGCCCTGCTTTGGGGAAGTGCCGTTCTTTTTTGTAAAAGAATTCGCCTCTGCAAAACTGGACAGGATTTTTATTTAGTAGTAAGGTTTTTTGGTCCCCTCGGCGTGGTGCTGATCGGGGACACAGAATAAGGAGAGAGGGTCGTGGTAAAAAAGATACGTCGCAATATGGAGAGGTGGTTCGCGAAGAAGGAGGTCGCGAAGAAGGGGGTACAGACCCTCCGCCCTGACTACAAGCCGCCCAAGCGCCCGATTTTCCAATGCACCTGCGGCGGGCAAAAGGAACGGGTCCCCGGCAGTGCCAAATGGAAATGCGTGAGCCCCCAGCATTTGAAGAACCTGGAGGCGAAACGTGTCGCGGCGGTCATTAAAGAGGCGCAGGAAGGCGCCTCGCAACAGCAGGGCCCCAAGTAGGGCTCGCGGGGTGGGCCTAGGGTCGAGCTAACGCTCGGCCTTTTTTATGTATCTGTACTTGTCGGGCTGCCGGGAATCGAACCCGGTCTTCACGCACCCGAAGCGCGCGTACTACCGGTATACTACAGCCCGTGTGGACCCTGCGAGAATCGAACTCGCGCCTCTGCAATGCGAATGCAGCGTTGTACCACTTAACTAAGGGCCCGATAAAAAACGTCTCTAATTTACCGCATAATCTTCTTATACTCAATCACCTTTATTGTGCCACTATGCTTGCCGACAGGGCGTTTGCCATGTCGAGCTCCGCGGCAAGCTCGAGTGGTCCGGAGATGTGCGAGGATATTGCTGCCTGAAGTTGTATTGCTATGTCGGCGGCCGCCGCATAATCACCGCGCTCTTGCAGGGCGGCAACGCGCCGGGAGAGCCCTTGTATATGTGTATTAATATTTGCCTTGCTCGCGGCCTGTGCCGAAGTGCTCAACGCTCCCTCTGCAGCGAGTATTTCCGCCTCCTCCATCCTTTCTCGTACAAGCGCGATATCCCACCCGGCCTTCGCCTTGTCTCCCGGAGCGAGCGTTGCTCCCACACGCTCGTTTACCTGTACTTTAAAAACCCACAGCGGCTCGCCGGGGAGGGCATTTTGTGCGGCAACGGAGGCACCGCCGCCTACCGCCGCGGCTACTAGGAGCGCCAGTATAATAAGAGGCATATACCTGATTATATGCTATAAAATAAGGTATCAATGGAGCAGGGCTTGCATATAACGCTCGCCGCAGAGCGCTTGTTTAATGTGTGGGGTTTCCCCATTACCAACGCCACACTTGCCATGTGGTTGGTGACGGCTGTGCTGGTAGTAGTTGGCGTGTTGGTCGGCCGCCGCCCCTCGCTTATCCCCGGCAAGGTGCAAAATGCTTTCGAGATGCTGTTTGAGTATCTGCTTGGCCTCTATGAGCAGACGCTCGAGAGCCGCCGGCTTGCGGTGCGCTACTTCCCGTTTATCACCACGCTCTTTTTGTTTATTGTGGCGGCAAACCTGCTGGGATTCTTACCGATATACGGCACCCTGCAGCTTGTCCGCGGCGAGGAGCATGCGGCGCTGTTTCATCCGTCGACAGCCGACCTCAACACCACGCTCGCGCTCGCCATTATCTCATTTGTCGTCATAGAACTCTCCGGCATACTCACACTCGGCGTGTTGAAGTATTCCTCAAAATTTATTACCATACAGGCAGGCGTGATGGGATTCATAGTTGGTCTGCTCGAGCTGGTGGGCAATGTGGCGCGCCTTGTCTCCTTTTCCTTTCGGCTTTTCGGGGCGATATTTGCCGGCGAGGTATTGCTCCTGGTGGTGGGCACCTTCGTGCCGTACTTCCTGCCGGTGCCGCTGATGGCCTTTGAGGCCTTTATCGGCGTTCTGCAAGCGGCGATCTTCGCCATCCTTACGCTTGCCTTTATCAAAATAGCGATACAGGAACCTCACACGGCTAGTCATTAATAATTATTTATAAATATATGGATATAGAAGTAGCAAAAACATTGGGGATGGCGATTGTGGTGGGGCTCGGCGTCATAGGTCCGGGCATTGGACTTGGCATTTTGGTGTCAAAGGCGCTCGAGGCGATAGGCCGCAACCCGGAGGCCGCCGGCCAGATACAGACAACAATGTATATCGGCATCGCGGTGACCGACGTGCTCGCTATCTTTGCGGTGGTAGTGGGCTTTATCATCAAGTTTACCTAGCGGCAGATGGAGCAGATCCTTACTACATTTGGCATCGACTGGCACCTGCTGCTAATAAACGCGGTCAACTTCGGGCTGCTTTTGGCCGCACTGTGGTACTTTCTCTACGGACCGGTGATGAAGATGCTCGAGGAGCGTCGGCAGAGGGTGGTGCAGGGCGTACGCGATGCGGAAACGGCGACACACAGACTCTCTGAGATAGAGCGCTCCCGCGCGCAAAAGCTCGCCGAGGCGGGCAAGGAGTCTGACGAGCTTTTGGCGGCCGCCCGCACGGCGGGAGCAGCCAAAGAGCGCGAATTATTGCAAAAGGGAGAAGCGGCCGCGGCGGTTGTTTTGCGCGATGCGGCCGCCGAGGCCGCCGAGATGAAGGCGCGTTCGATAGCCGAGAGCAAGCAGGAGGTGGCCAAACTTATAGTGCTGGGGATGGAAAAGGCCTTCACCAAATAAAATATGTCTATCGCCTCTGATTATGCCAATGCTTTATACGACGTGGGTAAGTCAGACTTCCCCAGTAAGTCTGACTTACTGGCAAACCTGCGCACGGTGCTCAAACGCCGCGGGCACGAAAAGTTTTTACCCCAGATATATACCGAGTATCAAAAGCTCGCGCTCCGGGAGAAGCGTCTTGCTCGGCACAAAAAAGTAACTCCCGAGCAGGAGCGCACGCGCATACTCCTCGAACTCTACCGCGCCCTCTCCCGCGCATAATACAACCCTATGTCAAATTTCATCGAACAATTTAAAAAAGAGATAGAAGGGTTTACCCCGTCCAGTCGTCCGGCAAACACAGGTACGGTACTGCGCGTGGGCGACGGCGTTGCCGAGATAGAGGGGCTGCAGGGCGCGGTGATGTCGGAGATGGTGCGCTTTGATACGGCACACGGCAAGGCGCTCAAAGATGCGGTCTCCGCGCGCGAGGTATACGGAGTGGTGCTCAACCTCGAGGAGGACTCGGTGCGCGCCATTATCCTCGGCGACGCGAGCGCGGTGGAGGAGGGGACCCCTGTTCTCTCCACCGGCGAGGTGCTCTCTATCCCTGTTGGCGAGGCAATGCTCGGGCGCGTGGTAAGCGCGCTCGGCGAGCCGCTCGACGGACTCGGCACAATTGCGTGCGAGAAACGCAATGCAATCGAGCGCGAGGCGTACGGCGTAATGGATCGCCAATCTGTGCACCAGCCGCTCCACACGGGGATAAAAGCTATCGACTCGATGATCCCGATAGGCCGCGGCCAGCGCGAGCTTATCATCGGCGACCGCTACACAGGCAAGACAACGGTTGCCATTGACACGATTTTAAACCAAAGGAGCGAACCAACTGAAACGCGCCCTATCTGCATTTATGTTTCGGTCGGACAAAAGGAGAGTAAGACCGCCCGACTGGTGGCCCAGCTTAAAGAGGCCGGCGCGATGGAGTACACGATTGTTGTTGATGCCGGCGCTTCCGCACCAGCAGCCCTGCAGTATCTCGCTCCCTTTGCCGGCGCAACACTGGGCGAGTTTTTTATGGACAAAGGCCGCGATGCGCTCATCATCTATGACGACCTCTCCAAACATGCGGTCGCATACCGACAACTTTCACTCCTCTTGCGCCGCCCGCCCGGCCGCGAGGCATACCCGGGCGACGTCTTCTACCTCCACTCGCGCCTTTTGGAGCGCGCGGCAAAATTAAATAAAGAAAAAGGCGGCGGCTCTCTGACCGCGCTTCCTATAATCGAGACACAGGAGGGCGATGTGTCCGGCTATATCCCCACCAACGTAATCTCTATCACCGATGGGCAGATATTCCTTGAAACAGACTTTTTTAATAAGGGAATTCGTCCGGCTATCAACGCGGGCATCTCCGTCTCGCGCGTGGGTTCCAGCGCGCAGACAAAGGCGATGAAGAAGGTCTCCGGCCGCATCAAGCTCGAGTTGGCGCAGTTCCGCGAGTTGGAGGCGTTTATGCAGTTTGCCCAAGACCTCGACCAGGACACCAAAAAGCGCATCGACTCGGGCTCGCGTCTCATGGCAATACTCCGGCAAAAAAATGGCCAGCCGCTGCCGTTTGAGCGGCAGGCAATCATTATTTATGCGGCGGTCAATGGATATCTCGCCGGAGTACCGGTGGAGAGGGTCCCCGAGTATGAAGAAAAGCTGATGCACCACTTCGACGCCGGCGGCAAGCATATCCCCGAAGATATAGCAAAACTTTTCGAGATTACAGCGGAGACGGAAGAGGGTCTCAAAACGCAGCTCAAAAAGTTTGAGGAGACGCACCCGGATTTGTTTCAAGGAGACACCTTAACACCAGGGCTCTCCAAGGTGTCACCATAATACTATGGCCGGACTAAAACAAATAAAAACAAAAATCGTCGCGATGAAGAAGTCGCAAACGGTCACCAAAGCAATGGAGGCCGTCTCTGCCGCAAAAATGCGCAAGAGCCAGCAGACGGCACTTAGCGGCCGCGCGTATGCTCGCGCGGCCGCCTCCGTACTCTCGCGCGTAGCCGGCTCGCGCGAACTGCTGTCCCATCCGCTTGCTCGGCCAAACACTGCAAGCGGGAAGAGGGCTCTCTATATTGTTATCACCTCCGACAAGGGGCTCGCCGGCGCACTCAACTCGGGGGTGCTCAAAGCGGCGGCGCGTGACATCGCCGAGGCGGGCCATGCGCCAAAAGATGCCGCTATAATCGCAGTCGGCCGCAAAGCGCACGACTATTTTGCCGCTCGCGGCTACCCGGTAGAGGGGTTTTATCCAAACACCACCGAGGTGACGGGTGAGACGGTGCGCACTATAGTAGACACAGCCGCCGCGCGCTTTATGAGCGGCGAGTACAAGGTCGTCAAAATCGCATATCAAAATTTTATCTCGACCTTTGAACAGCGGCCCACGCTCCGGACCGTTTTTCCCCTCTCGCTTGCAGACCTAGAGCGCGTGGTGGGGGACATTACTCCCGCAAAAGGCGCTTTTGCCGCAGGTCAGACATCGGATGTCCGACCGTCCACTTACACGCTGGAGCCGTCGCAGGAAGAGGTGCTCGGCGTGATACTCCCGATGCTCGCCTCGGTCATCGTCTATCATGCCCTGCTGGAGTCGCAGGCATCCGAGCACAGCGCGCGTATGGTGGCGATGAAGTCGGCTTCCGACAAGGCGGCAGAAAAGCAGGATGAGCTGACGCTCGTGTTCAACAAAGCGCGGCAAGCGGCTATCACCAGAGAGGTTTCGGAGATTATCGGCGGCATGGAAGCATTGGTCTCATAAATATGAAAAATAAAGATAACAACATCGCGTATATTGACGCCGCGAACTTACATAAAGGAATAAAAAATCAGGGATGGAGTTTAGACTATGTCCGTTTTCGAGTGTGGCTTCGTGAAAAGCATGGAGTTCAAACCGCCTACCTTTTTATTGGTCTGGTTCCAAAATACAAAGATTTATATACGACGCTACAGCAAGCGGGATACGTACTGATATTTAAAGAAACAATTATGGACGCAAGCGGCATGCCAAAAGGCAATTGTGATGCGGATTTGGTACTACGTGCTGTCGTTGATGTTTTTGAAACAAACTTTAAGCGAGCAGTGCTCGTTTCCAGTGATGGAGACTACGCAGTTTTGGTCAAGTTTCTTCTTGAGCGTAATAAATTGCGCGCAATACTCTCTCCTCATAAAAAAGATAAGTGTTCCATTCTCTTAAAAAGAACAGGAGCACCTATTACCTACCTTGATGAAGTACGAACCCTGACGGGGTCCGAAAAAGAAAAAGCCCCCAACGCGGACGGAACCGCGCCAGGGTCTTTCTCGTGAGAATAGATAAAGTGTAGCAAGATAGCCAAAGAAGTCAAGATGAATTATAAACAACACTATGTTTACAGGAACTCTAATTAAAGAGAGCTTAGATAAAGAGGATCTTTGGGATTCTCTGCCACTTACTGATTTTGAGACGGAAATGTTAAAAGAACATGCTCCAGACCAGCCCTCTGTGTGGCACCTTGCTCAATTAAATATAGAAGACGTAGATATTAAAAAAATATCTAAAGAGTTAAGCAAATCTCTCAAGCAGGGCACTTGGTACGTTGATTTCTCAGATAGGGCAACAGTATATATTGTTTTCGCAGGAAAGATTTTTAAATATCCAAAGGGTGATTTAGAAAAAAGAAAAGAGGCGCAAGCGTATGGCCGCTCACTCGGGATACCGGAAAGGCAGTTAAATTGGAAGGCATGAATAAAAATTATATGGAAAATAATACAGGAAAAATAGTGCAAATCATTGGGCCGGTGGTAGACGTTTATTTTGAGGGCGCGGTCCCCGCACTGCGCAACGCGCTGAAGACGCGTGTGGGCGACCGCGAAATCACGCTCGAGGTCGCCCAGCATGTGGGGCTCGGTCGCGCGCGGGCCATTGCTCTCATGGACACGGCGGGGCTCGCGCGCGGGGTTGAGGTGGTGGACACCGGCGGGCCGGTCACTGTGCCGGTGGGAGAGCAGTCGCTCGGGCGACTCTTCAATGTGGTAGGGGAGCCCATCGACGGCAAACCGGCTCCAAAAGACGCGCCGCGGTCTCCTATACACCGCGAGCCGCCGCCATTTTCAGAGCAGTCAACAAAGGCCGAAGTGTTTGAGACGGGCATCAAGTCGCTTGACCTCCTTGCTCCGTTTATCCGCGGCGGCAAAGTGGGGCTCTTCGGCGGCGCTGGTGTGGGAAAAACGGTGCTTATGCAGGAGCTCATCCACAACGTGGCGCAAGCGCACGGCGGCTACTCGGTGTTTGCCGGAGTGGGCGAGCGCGTGCGCGAGGGCAACGACCTCTACCACGAGATGACCGAGTCGGGAGTAATAGACAAGATGGCGCTGGTCTTCGGGCAGATGAACGAGGTCCCCGGCGCCCGCGCGCGCATTGCTCTCTCGGGGCTCACGATGGCCGAGCACTTCCGCGATGAGATGGGCAAAGACGTTCTCTTTTTTATGGACAACGTTTTCCGCTTTGTACAGGCGGGCTCCGAGGTGTCCTCGCTCCTCGGCCGCGTTCCGTCGGCAGTGGGCTACCAACCGACGCTCGCCGAGGAGATGGGGCAGCTACAGGAGCGTATCACCTCGACCCGCAAGGGCTCAATTACCTCGGTGCAGGCAATCTATGTGCCGGCCGACGACCTCACCGACCCCGCACCCGCCACCACCTTTGCCCATCTAGACTCCACCATTGTGCTCACGCGCTCCTTGGCCAGCTTGGGCATCTTCCCCGCAGTGGACCCGCTCGAGTCCAACTCGACCGCGCTCTCGCCCGACATTGTGAGTGAGGAGCACTACGACACGGCGTTGCGCACCAAGCAGGTGCTGCAGCGCTACAAAGACCTGCAGGACATCATTGCGATACTCGGCATCGAAGAGCTGTCCGACGAGGACAAGACGCTCGTGTATCGCGCGCGCAAAATCCAGCGCTTCCTCTCCCAGCCGGTGCACGTTGCAGAGGTCTTTTCCGGCATCCCGGGCGTGTATGTACCGGTCGAGGAGACGGTGCGCTCGTTCCGCGAGATCTTGGAGGGGAAGCACGACGCGCTTCCGGAGAGCGCCTTCTATATGAAGGGCGGCATCGATACGGTCACAGCCGAATAATCAAGGACGGTCCTTGATTGAAATTATGCACATAGTAATCGCAAAAGTAGATACAGTACTTTTTGAAGGCGAGGCATACTCGCTGACTGTCCCCGCCGTGGGCGGGGAGATGACCGTGCTCGGTGGACATATGCCGCTTGTCACCACGCTTAAAGCGGGCGAGGCGCGCGTGCATATCGCCGCAGGAGACACTCCAAAAATCTTTTCCCTCTCGGGTGGTGTGCTCGAAGTCCGTAGTGACGGCGCCACGGTGATTTTGTAAAAATTTTGTGTTAAATTAATGTCCTGCGGCCAGGCCGTTCAGTGTGACGGGCCCGTAGCTCACTTGGTAGAGCGCCGCAATGGCATTGCGGAGGCAAGGGGATCGTAGCCCCTCGGGTCCACCAATCCGAATTTGAAGGGTGCTATACTTTTAGGATATGGCGTGGGGCGAGGTTCTCTATATTACTATCTACGTACTCCAACAGCTCGGGATGATGCTCGGCGTTGGTTCTATCACCGTGCTTTTATGCGCCCATTTGGTCGCCCTGCACCGTGGCGAGCGCGACTCCCCGCAGATGAGCTATGTACACGCGGCGCATACCGCGCTTAGTGCGGCGTTCTTCCTCATTATCCTCTCCGGCCTTGCAGCGGTCGTTTATCATTACTTAGGAGGGGCTCTAGGGACACTGCTACAACCAACGTTCTTGTTTAAATGGGTGTTGATTTTTGTGCTGCTGTTGGCGCACCTCGTGCAGGGGAGGATGCAGACGTGGAACATTGTGGTCTACGGCTTTGCCGGAGGCACATGGTACGCGCTTTTTTTAGTGCACAGCGTGGCGCCGGTGGCATCGTGGGAGACGCTCGGGATTCTCTACGGATTGTGGATTGCTTTTTTTGGACTCGTGTGGACGGGATTTCTTTTGTTGCTTAGGGGAGGGCTGCATCTCCACTTTTCTTTGCCGGCGATGCCGTCTTTGCCCCCGCTACCTATTATGCACAAAAAGCCAGTGGCGGTGGCGGTGATGAGTCCGGTAGTGCAAGCGGTTGTACCTCCTAAAATAGTATTGCCACCTCCACCACCTCCACCTCCGCCGCCGAAACCCACTCCGCTCTTTTTGCCGGTGCCGCAGCCGATCATCACAAAAAAAATACCTATGGCTCCGGTGCCGGTGTTCGACGACTATGGCGACCTCCCGGCCTTGCGCATTATGCCACAGCGGCCGGAGGACATTGTGCGGCATGACCGCCCCGCAGTGGTAAAATTTGCAGGACGGTAAACTATTATGGGATTCTTCAGTAATCACTCGCAGAAAAAAAAGATAGTTATTTTGCTTGGACATCCCGACCCGGGAGCGACGCTCTCCTCCGAGATGGCGCTTATCTACGAGGCGGCGGCAAAGAAGGCGGGGCACGAGGTGAGGCGCTTTAACATTGCGCAGATGAGCTTCGACCCTATACTGCACAAGGGCTACAAAGCGATACAAGAGCTTGAGCCCGACCTCCTGGCGCTGCAAGAGGCGATTAAATGGTGTGACCACTTTGTACTTGTCTACCCCAACTGGTGGCAGTCGATGCCGGCACTGCTTAAGGGGCTCTTCGACCGAATGTGGCTTCCAGTATTTGCATTTAATATGCGAAAAAATAAGCAGGGCAAGCAGACGTTTGGTTGGATTAAGCGTCTTAAGGGAAAGACCGCTCGCGTTTTTGTGCTATCGGGCTCACATCCATTCCTCATCTACCTTTTTTTTGGCGACTACACTAGTCAGATAAAAATGGGCATACTATGGTTTGTGGGTTTTAAGGTCACATTGACGCGAGTGGGCCCCACCGAACAAGCACCTGAGTGGAAAAAAAACGAGTGGCGCCGCCGGGCCGCCCAGTTGGGCACCTGGGGGGAGTAGGGTATATTTATTTCACATGGCTCTCAGTATAGGTATTGTCGGGCTTCCCAACGTGGGCAAGTCCACGCTTTTTAATGCGCTTACCAAAAAGAGCGTGTTGGTGGCTAACTACCCGTTTGCCACCATCGACCCGTCGGTGGGGGTTGTTGCGGTGCCTGACAGCCGCCGCGAGCGGCTTGCCGCATTTTCACAATCAAAAAAGGATATCCCCGCAGCGGTGGAGTTTGTCGACATTGCCGGGCTGGTGCGCGGGGCCAGTGAGGGCGAGGGCTTAGGAAACCTATTTTTGCAGCATATCCGCGAAGTAGATGCCATCGCGCATGTGGTGCGCATTTTTGATAACCCCAATATTGTCTCGACACAGGAGCAGATTAACCCTCTGCATGATATTGAGCTCATCACTACCGAACTCCAGTTGGCCGACCTAGGTCAACCAAAAGCGCCGCCTATCTCTAAAAAACCCGTGCTTTATGTGCTTAATAAAGAGTCCGGAGGGCACAACCTAGACGAGACACCGACAGACGAGCGCTGGGTGGCACTGAGGGAGTACCTAAAGGATAAGACCTATGTCATTGTCGACGCCAACGTAGAACACGAGCTCAAAGACCTGCACCAAGACGACAAACAGCAATTTAGGCAAGAGTACGGCGCTCTAGAGGATGGCATCAACGACCTTATTAAAGCCGGCTACGAGCTTTTGGGGCTTATCTCGTTTTTTACCACCGGCAAGGATGAGACCCGCGCGTGGACTATTGTGCAGGGAAGTACGGCGCCCCGCGCTGGCGCCGCTATCCACTCCGACTTCGAAACAAAGTTTATCCGCGCCGAGGTCATCAATTGGCAAAAGCTCCTGGAGGCCGGCTCATGGGCCAAAGCCCGCGAGTTGGGGGTTCTCCGCACCGAAGGCAAGGAGTATGTTGTAAAGGACGGAGATGTGGTAGAGTTTCTGCATGGATAAACCTAAAGCAACGCCGAAGGACTTCTTTTTGTGGGCGGGGGCGATGATTGCTCTGTATGCGGGAGTATTTTCGTTTATTGGTCTGGTTTTTGACTACATCAACTATTCTTTCCCCGATACTGCTCTCAACTACTACATCGACCCGTATCAAAGCGGCATCAGCTACGAGATGGCCAGTTTAATAGTGCTTGCGCCCGTGCTGCTTATAGTGATGCGTATCATACGCCGCAGTATCACTGTCGACCCGTCGCGGGCGGAAATATGGGTCCGCCGCTGGGCGCTCTTTCTAACTGTTTTCTTGGCGGGCGCTACTATCGTTGTCGACCTTATTGTCCTGCTCAACACCTTTCTCTCCGGAGGAGAGCTGACCACGGCTTTCTTGCTTAAGGTACTCGTCGTGTTGCTGGTGGCGGGGGCGGGCTTTATGCACTTTATGGCCGACCTGCGGGGCTACTGGGAGCGCAAGCCACACTATGCACGGTATGTTAACTACGCGGTGGGGGCGCTTGTGGTGCTCACTATCGGCGCCGGCTTCCTCATAATTGGATCTCCGGCCTCCCAGCGTGACTACCGTATAGACGAACAACGCGTGGGTGACCTCATGCAGATACAAAGCCAAATTGTATACAGTTACTACCAGCCAAAACA